>JAFAHL010000305.1 GCA_019237215.1 Hyphomicrobiales bacterium
TACTCGGGATAGTCGAGCCAACCCGAGAACACGTTGGTGAAGAGCGGCAGCACTTTCTTGTTGAGCTCGGTGCGCCAGGTCGCGCCGGGAATCTTGTTGATGGTGCATTTGATGCCGATCTGGGCAAGACTCTCTTGGGTCAACACGCACAGCGGCTCGTTGACGCCGGCAAAGCCGAGATCGAACGACAGCGTAGTCTCGAAACCGTTGGGATAGCCGGCCTCGGCGAGCAGCGCCTTGGCCTTGGCGATGTCGGTGTTGTACTTGTGCGGCTGCGGCCAGGCGACCTCGGTCGGCGACTCGGCCGGTGCCCCGAACATGGGCTTGGCGAGGCCGAAGAGCACCGCGTCCATGATCTTCTGGTAGGGAATCGCGTAAGCGACGGCCTGGCGCACCTTCAAGTTGTCGAACGGCGGATTCTTCACGTTCATGCCGATGTACTGGATGCCGTTGGAATAGGGCGTCGAGACGATGTTGAGCTTGCCCAGGTTCTTGAGCTCGACGAAATCCTTGTTCGGCAGGTCGTAGGAAATGTCGGCATCGCCGCGCTCGAGCAGTGCGCGCCGGTTGCCGGCGGAGGGCACCATGCGCCAGACGATACGCCTCACCTTCGGCAGCGGTCCGCCAACCCACTTGTCGTTTCGTTCGAGGATGACCTCGGTCCCCGCATTCCAGCTCACCACACGGTAGGCGCCGCTGCCGGCGGTGGTCTGCTTGGTGAATTCAAGGCCCCAGGGATCCTTTTCGTTGGCGTGCTTCTTGACGAGCTCGGAGTTGTAGATCGCGGGCACGATCACAGCGAGATCCGGCAGCGTGAGACGATCCTTGCGCAGGAAATCGACGCGGACCGTATTGTCGTCGACGACCACGAACTGCTCGGGCTTGGTCAACGAGCCCGCGCCCATCTGGAAGGTCGGGAAGCCGCCGACCGTGACGGCGCGGTCGAGCGACCACTTGACGTCCTTGGCCGTCACCGGCGTGCCGTCCTGGAAGACCGCGTTCTTCTTCAGCTTGAAAGTGACCGACATGTCGCCGATCTTCATGTCGTCGGCGAGCTCGAGCCTGAACTTGTCGCGATCGTAATACTGCACGCCGTTCGGCAGCGTCTTCATCTCGTGGCTGATGAGCCGGTCGTAGCAATTCCAGGACACCTCGTAGCCGGGGACGTTGGTGCCCACGCCGTGGATGTCGATATTGTTGGGGCCGCTCTCGGAGACGATGAGCAACGTCTCCTGGCGCGACTGCGCCTTGGCCGGGGACCAGATCGCCGGCGCCGCCGGCAGCACGCCGCCCGCCGCCAATGCGGTCATGGATTTGAGGAATTCGCGACGCTTCATGGCAACCTCCCAGTGGCAGCGGCCGTCTGGCGCCCAGTTCCGCAAAGGTCATGCCAGAACCGGGCGGCGGATGCGGTCGCTCCCAACCCGCTGACGCAGATGCAAAATCAGCGGAGCGCCGCGGCGCGGTCAGGGGCGTTGGGGGCGGAATTCGCGAGGACGCGCCTAAACCATGGGCAGCGCCCGCCTTCCCCGAGCTAGAGATGCGCCGCGCTCGCGGCTCGGTGACGCGTGCGCCGACCTGCGGCATTCGCGTCGTTCTGCTCGAAACTTCAGCGATTGCCTAACAAACAGGCGATCGATCGCGGTTTCTGCCCGCCAAGCCCGGACCGAGAGGTGAAATCGCGGCCCCTCTAAACCGATGGATTGGCACGTCCATTGCTAATTCGTGGATGGATGCCGGTGCTCTCCACCGGCACAACGCTGGAGCGCGCTGCCATGTCGACCTTCGACAACCCTTTCGATCCCGAGCGCCCGCTCAATCGGACGGGATGCAGCTGCGGGCGCCATCGCAGCCAGGCCGAGCACGACACGCAATTGCAGCTCCAATGCGCGCCGATCGAGAGCGAGGACAGGCGCTACCAAGGGGTCGTCGCCTCCGCGGTGATGCGCGCCGTGTTTCCGAAAGACGCGGCGCGCCGCGCGTTCCTCAAATCGGTCGGCGCGTCGACCGCGCTCGCCGCGCTCTCGCAGCTTTTCCCACTCAAGACCGCGACCGATGTGTTCGCGCAGGGCGGCGCGATCGAGAAGAAGGATCTCAAGGTCGGATTCATCCCGATCACCTGCGCTACGCCGATCATCATGGCCCATCCCATGGGCTTCTACAGCAAGCACGGATTGAACGTGGAGGTGATCAAGACCGCGGGCTGGGCCGTCATCCGCGACAAGACGCTCAACAAGGAGTACGACGCCGCCCATATGCTCTCGCCGATGCCGCTGGCGATCACGCTCGGCGCGGGCTCGAACCCGATGCCCTACACCATGCCGGCGGTCGAGAACATCAACGGCCAGGCGATTACGCTCGCCACCAAGCACAAGGACAAGAACGATCCGAAGCTCTGGAAAGGCTTCAAGTTCGCGGTGCCCTTCGACTACTCCATGCACAACTATCTCTTGCGCTATTACGTCGCCGAGCACGGCATCGACCCCGACCAGGACATCCAGATCCGCGCCGTGCCGCCGCCGGAAATGGTGGCCAATCTGCGCGCCGACAACATCGACGGTTTCCTCGGCCCCGATCCGTTCAACCAGCGCGCGGTCTATGACGGCGTCGGCTTCATCCACATCCTGTCCAAGCAGTTGTGGGAGGGGCATCCGTGCTGCGCGTTCGCCGCCTCCAAGGAATTCGTCACGACCATGCCGAACACCTACGCAGCGCTGCTCAAATCGATCATCGACGCGACCGCGTTCGCGCATAAGGCCGAGAACCGCAAAGAGATCGCCGCGGCCATTACGCCGGCGAACTACCTCAATCAGCCCGAGATCGTGCTCGAACAGATCCTCACCGGCACCTATGCCGACGGGCTCGGCAACGTGAAGCGCGATCCCAACCGCATCGATTTCGATCCGTTCCCGTGGCAATCGTTCGCGGTCTGGATTCTCACCCAGATGAAGCGCTGGGGACAGATCAAGGGCGACGTCGACTACAAGGCGGTGGCTGAGCAAGTCTATCTCGCCACCGACACCGCCAAGCTCATGAAGGAGGTCGGGCTCGCGCCGCCGACGGCCAGTTCGAAAAGCTTCAAGGTCATGGGCAAGGAGTTCGATCCGGCGAAGCCCGACGATTACCTCAAGAGCTTCGCCATCAAGCGCGTTTGAGGAACCGTTTCGCCGGGAGACGGATGATGGGAATGACGTGGCGCGCAGCGCTGGTTTCGCTGCTGCTGTTTGGTCTGTTCGTCGGCGTGTGGCACCTTGCAACCACGGGCAGCGGCCCCGCCGTCACCATGGATCCGGAATACGCCAAGCTCGTCGGCGCGACCGCGAGCCAGGGCAAGTCGGCGATGCCCGGTCCAGCCGAGGTCGGCCTGAAAATCTGGCAGCACCTGAAGGACCCGTTCTACGACCGCGGCTCCAACGATAAAGGGCTCGGCATCCAGCTCGCCTATTCGATCGCGCGGGTGATGACCGGCTATCTCATCGCGGTGGCGGTGGCGATCCCGATCGGTTTCCTCATCGGGATGTCGCCGCTGATGAGCCGCTCCCTCGATCCCTTCATCCAGGTGCTCAAGCCGATCTCACCGCTCGCCTGGATGCCACTCGCGCTCTACACCATCAAGGACTCGAGCCTGTCCTCGATCTTCGTGATCTTCATCTGTTCGCTGTGGCCGATGCTGATCAACACCGCGTTCGGCGTCGCCTCGGTGCGCAAGGAATGGCTCAACGTCGCGCGCACGCTCGAGGTCGGCCCCTTCCGCCGCGCCTTCACCATCATCCTGCCGGCGGCGGCGCCCACGATCCTCACCGGCATGCGAATTTCCATCGGCATAGCGTGGCTGGTTATCGTGGCGGCCGAAATGCTGGTCGGTGGCACCGGCATCGGCTATTTCGTGTGGAACGAATGGAACAACCTCTCCATCACCAACGTGATCACCGCGATCCTGGTGATCGGCGTCGTCGGCATGGTGCTCGACCAGATTCTCGCGCGCGCGACGCGGCTGGTGACGTTTCCGGAGTGAGCAGTATGACAGCGCCGCCTCTCGCCCCGCTGTCGTCTCCGCGAAAGCGGAGACCCATAACCACTGGCTCTGGAATATGGGTCCCGCTTCCGACATCACGTGTGTCGCCCCATGACCGATAAATTCATCTCCATCGAAGGCATCAGCAAACGCTTTCCGGCGCCGGGCGGCAGCACGACGGTATTCGAGGAGCTGTGGCTGTCGATGGCACGCGGCGAATTCGTCTGCATCATCGGCCACTCCGGCTGCGGCAAGACTACGGTGCTCAACATTCTGGCCGGACTCGAGCCTCCGTCGGATGGCACCGTGATCGTCGACAATCAATCGATCGAAGGCCCGAGCCTCGACCGCGCGGTGATCTTCCAAAGCCACGCGCTGCTCCCTTGGCTCACGGTCATGGGCAACGTCGCCTACGCGGTGGCGTCGAAATGGCGCTTCATGCGCAAGGACGATCTCCACCGCCAAGCGCAAAAATTCATCGACCTCGTCGGTCTCACCGGTGCCGAGCACAAGCGGCCGGCGGAGCTCTCCGGCGGCATGAAGCAGCGCGTCGGCATCGCGCGGGCGCTCTCGATCGAGCCGAAGATCATGCTGATGGACGAGCCGTTCTCCGCGCTCGACGCGCTCACCCGCGGCATGCTGCAGGACGAGGTGCGGCGCATCTGCCTCGAGACCGGCCAGACCGTGTTCATGATCACCCACGACGTCGACGAGGCGATCTATCTCGCCGACCGCGTGGTGCTGATGACCAACGGTCCGAACGCCGTGCTCGCCGAGATTGTGGAGAATCCGCTGCCCAAGGAACGCCAGCGCAACGACGTTCATCGCCACCCGCTCTATTACGGCGTGCGCAACCACATCGTCGACTTTCTGGTCAGCCGCAGCAAGAATTTCGCCGAGGAAATGAAGGACAGGAACTACGACCCCCGTCACGTCCCGGTCGTGCGACCGGGCGCGCCGCAGGTCGCATCGAGCCGAGCTGCGACGCTCGATGCGGCGGACCTGGACCGAGCCCGAGGCCCGCGACCAGTCGTCGCCGCAGAAGGGGCGACGCCCGCGCCGTCGGGGCCGGCGCTCGCCCAACACCGGGCATAACGCAATTGCGCGCCCAAATGCCAAGGAGACAGCCATGACCCGCACCGAGCTCACGGAAAAAATTCTCGACGTCAAGCGCGAGAAGGGATGGAGCTGGAAACATATCCACGAAAAGATCGGCGGCACTTCGCCAGTGCTGCTGGTGGGCGCGCTGCTGGGCCATATGAAGCTGACCAAGCCGCAGGCCGCCAATGCCGCAGAATTGTTCGGCTTGTCGAAGGCGGAAGCGGCGCTGCTCAACGAGGTGCCGATGCGCGGCGCGGGCGTGCCGATGCCGCCGACCGATCCGCTGATCTACCGCTTCTACGAGTTGGTGATGGTAAACGGGCCGGCGTGGAAGGCGCTGATCGAGGAGGAATTCGGCGACGGCATCATGTCGGCAATAGATTTCGACATGCAGATCGAACGCTTGGCCAACCCGAAGGGCGACCGGGTCAAGATCACCATGTCGGGGAAATTCCTGCCCTAC
>JAFAHL010000306.1 GCA_019237215.1 Hyphomicrobiales bacterium
TTGTCAACCGACCTCCAGTACTGGACCCTTTTCGACATTAAGAACTGGACCCCCGGATTAAATGTTGCCTTGAGGCTCAGACGGAGCGGCTTGTCCAGGTAGTCCACAGGAGGGACCCGCGCGCGGCGCAGCGACCGCCACGAGTCAGGCGGCGCGGCGCGCGGGAGGTCCTTGTGGACCCACCTGGGCAAGCTCCTGGTCATGCCTGTGCCGGCACGCTCGACGCGATGGCCGGCGCCTTCAACAAGCCGCTGCGCCGCTTTTCGCGCAGCCGATAGCTGTCGCCGCGAATGGTGATGACGTGACTGTGGTGAAGGAGGCGATCGAGGATCGCAGTTGCCACCACGGCGTCGCCGAACACCGTGCCCCACTCGCCGATCGAGCGATTGCTGGTGATCAGCATGCTGCCGCGCTCATAGCGCCGCGACACCAGCTGGAAGAACAGATGTGCCGCATTGGGCTCGAACGGCAGATAGCCGAGCTCGTCGACAATCAGCAGTTTGGGTTTGCCGAAATGGGTGAGGCGATCCTCGAGCCGGCCTTCGCTATGGGCCTTGGCGAGCTGCGCCACCAGGGTCGGCGCCGGCACAAATAGCACTGTATAGCCGGCCAGGATTGCCTGGCGTCCGATCGCCACGGCTAGGTGCGTTTTGCCCACCCCTGGCGGCCCCAGTAGCAGCACCACCTCGGCATTAGCAATGAAGCGCCCGGCGGCAATCTCACGGATCTGCCTCTTGTCGATCGAGGGCTGAGCGGCAAAGTCGAAACTGTCGAGGTCGCGGACTAACGGGAAGCGTGCCAACCCAACGCCCATCTCAATGCGACGCTCATCCTTGCGCGCGATCTCGCGCTCGCAGAACAGGGATAGCGCCTCACGAACGGTCAGCTCTCGACGGCCGGCTTCGTCGATCAAGCTGTCGAGCTGGTCGCGGATCGCCGTCAGCTTGAGCCGGTTCAGCATCGCGATCAGATGGTCGTGCTCCATCACCAGCGCCCTCCGACCGCCCGCTCGTATTCGAGCAGCGGGCGCAAGAGCTCGCCAGCGCCGACCGGTTCGCAAGCTGGGTGAGTTGTAAGGCGCGCTTTTGCGCCGGAGCCAACGACGCCGTCGAAGTGGACCGGGTCGACAACCCGCGCAAACCGGCCGCTCTGGCAGTGATGGACCGCAACCTCGCGTCCAGCGTGGCTGATGCGTAGCTGGTCGCCTGTAATCACCACGCGCACGCTTTCGCCGATCAGCCGCCAGGGCACCGAATAGGCGTTACTGTCGACCTCGATCACGCAGTCAGCCTGCACCTTGCGCACCAGCTCGCGCGCCCTCTCGAACGGCGGAATGCCTGCGATTGACCGCAACGCACCCGCCTCGGCACGCCGGAAGCGCTCGATCGGCGCCTCGCCCGTGGTGCCGTGCACGCGCTGGTCGGCAACATCGCGCACCCAGCCCTCCAGGTGGGCTTCCAATGCTGACCAGCTCTCAAAGCGCCGGCCGGCAATCGCGTTCTTCTTCACATAGCCGACGCCGCGCTCGTCCTTGCCCTTGGTGCGCGCCCGATAAGGTGCACAGGCGTGTGGGCGAAAACTCCAGTGCTTGGCGAAGGCGCGCAGTCGCGCATTGAACTCGACCTCGTGCGTCGCCCGGTCGTGACGTGCCACCAGTCCGCGATCATTGTCGAGCAGTACCTCTTCGGTAATCCCGCCAAAATGGCGGAACGCGCCCTCGACACCAGCAAACCAGCTCTCCTGGCGTTCATTGCGAAACGCCCGGACATAAAGCCGCCGTGAGTAGCCCAGCGTCGCCACAAACAGATACACCTTCACCGTCTCGTCGCCGATCGTCACCCGGCGCTCACCAAAATCGATCTGCAACTGCCGGCCCGGCGGCGTCTCAAAGCGAATCGTCGCCCGTGCTTCCGCCTCCATCTCGCGCCGCAGATGACGCACCCCCCGCTCGACCGTTCGCAGACTCAGCCGGATCCCCTTCTCGCGCTCGAGTTCCTGACGAACCACATCGGCATTGCCGGCGTGCCGGCGGAACCGCTCCGCTACCCAATCTTCGAGCCCGCTCAGCGTCCGCTGCCGGCCGCGACCGCGATACGCCACCCAGCCGCCCTCGGCCAGATATCGGCGAACCGTCATGTGGCTGCACCCCAGCTCGCCCGCGATCCGCCGCACACCCCACCCCAACGCCTTCAGCCGCAGCATCGCCGCGACCTCTTCCGGCGTCTGCATCGCCTCTCTCCGCGGTAGCTCCCCCCGCGAAGCAGGCTGCATCCAATCGTCCATTATCGAACCCTCCTCCCCAGCGAGGGGGTCCAGTTCTCAACGTCGCCAACAGCCCAGTTTTATCTGTCGCCCGACAAGCACCGCCAATACGGCCAATTGCATGCGGGGAAAATTCTCGCGAGCCGGGCCATTCCACGTGAAATGGCACCATGACGAAAGAATGCTAAAGTCGCCTGTCGGTCGAT
>JAFAHL010000321.1 GCA_019237215.1 Hyphomicrobiales bacterium
ATAGCGGCGCGCCCGCGCCTGGATGTCATCCTCGGTCTTGAGCACCAGCCAACCTGCGCCCAGAAGACCGTAGCCGAAGACGAGCGCAATGCCGGTCAGAACCGAGAACGGCGTCAAGAAATCGAGCGGGCCGCCGGCAAAGACGCGCCCCTCGACCTTGAAGCCCTGGATGAAGGCGCCGAGCATCATTCCCTGGGCCATGGTTGCGGTCAGCGAGCCGTAGAAGAAGCCATGATCCCAGAAGGTCTTGTGCTCGACATCGCGAAAGCGGAACTCGAAGGCGACGCCACGAAACACCAGCGCCAGCAGCATGACCAGGATCGGAAAATAAAGCGCCGGGATGAGGATGGCGAAGGCAAGCGGAAAGGCCGCGAGCAGTGCGAGGCCGCCCAGCACCAACCAGGTCTCGTTGCCGTCCCATACGGGCGCAATCGCGTTCATCACGAGATTGCGGGATCGGGTGTCCGGCATGAAGTTGTAGAGCATGCCCACGCCCAGGTCGAAGCCGTCGAGCAGGACGTAGAAGAAGATGCCGGCGCCGAGGATCAGCGTCCACACGGGCACGAAGTTCAGCGCGTTCATAGCGTCTTGCCTTCCTGCACGAGCTCGACATTGATCGGCGCGCTCGGCCGCCCGCTCTCGATCGGCGCGACTGTCTCGGGCGCCAACGCCGGGCCCTTGCGCACCAGTCGCGCCGCGATGAGGACTGCGGACGGGTAGATGATCAGATAAACCACCATGTAGGCCAGCAACGAGACCAGCACGTCGCCGCCCACCAGCGAGGGCGACACCGAATCGGCGGTGCGCAGCATGCCGTAGACAGTCCAGGGCTGGCGGCCGACCTCCGTCGTCGTCCATCCGGCCAGCACGGCTATGAAGCCTAGCGGCCCCATCGCCACGCAGAGCCAGAGAAACCAGGGACTGTCGAACAGACGACCGCGATAGCGCAACCACCAGCTCACCGCCACCACCGCAAGCATCAAAAGCCCAATGCCGACCATGATGCGAAACGCGAAGAAGGGAATCGCCACCGGCGGCCGGTCCTCGGGCTTGAACTCTTTGAGGCCCTTGATCTCGCCATCGAGACTATGGGTCAGGACGAGGCTGCCGAGATAGGGCACCTCGATCGCATAGCGATTGGTCTCGTTGGCCGGGTCGGGAATGGCGAACAGAGTGAGCGGAAAGGACGGCTGGGTATCCCAGCGCGCCTCGATGGCGGCAACCTTCGCCGGCTGATGCGCGGCGGTGTTGAGTCCGTGCTGGTCGCCGAGGAACATCTGTAGAGGAACCAGGAAGGTGAGTAGCCAGAGCGTCATCGACAACATGACGCGGCCTTCTTCGACGGATCGTCCCTTGCGGATCAGCCAAGCGGCGACCGCCACGACCACGAAACCCGTCGTGACAAAGAAGCCCGTAACCGTGTGGGTCAGGCGGAAGGGAAAGGACGGGTTGAAGACGATGGCGATCCAGTCCTTGGGGAAGAAGCGGCCGTCGACGATTTCGTAGCCGGCCGGCGTCTGCATCCAGCTGTTTGCGGAGAGGATCCAGAACGACGAGAACAGCGTGCCGCTGGCGATCATGAGCGCGGCCACGAAATGCGCCCACGGCGGCACCAGCTTGCGGCCGAACAGCAGTACGCCCAGGAATGCCGCTTCCAGGAAGAAGGCGGTCAGCGCCTCATAGGCGAACAGCGGGCCCAGCACATTGCCCGCCGTGTCCGCGTAGCGGCTCCAGTTGGTGCCGAACTGGAAGGGCATGACCACGCCCGTCACCACGCCGACGCCGAACGCCACCGAGAAGATGCGGATCCAGTACATCGAGATCCGCAGGTAGACGCTGCGGCCCGTCACCAGGTGCATTCCTTCCAGGATCGCGATGTAGGAGGCCATGCCGACGGTGAAGGCGGGCAACAGGATATGCCAGCCGATCACCCAGGCGAACTGCAGGCGCGACAGCAGAACCGGATCGAGATCCATGGCTGGCCTCCTGTCGCCCGCGGCGACAAGACGGACAAACGCTCCGCATCCGTGCGCTTGAGGTTACATCGATGCTGCCGCCGAGGCCAGTCCTCGAATCCGGAACTCTAGCGAGAGCCGCGCACGATCG
>JAFAHL010000342.1 GCA_019237215.1 Hyphomicrobiales bacterium
GCGAAGGGCCTTTTCCCGCTCGGCGAGCCGCTCGAGGCGGCGCCCTGGATGGGCAGCCGGCCGTGCTTTGCGGATTCCCGGCCGGTGATCGGCCGCGCGCCGGGACAGAGCGGGCTGTGGCTCGCCTACGGCCACGCCCATTGGGGATTGACGCTGGGCCCTGCGACCGGGCGGCTGCTGGCCGAGATGATGACGGGCGCGACGCCGTTCTGCGACCCCGCCCCCTACGGCGCGGAGCGGTTCGCCCGGTGACGCCGAACCCAAGCGTTTATTGCGCTTGGCTCGTGTAACGAGAATCTTCCAGAAAAATGTATTCACCAAAGCTGCGCCACCCGGCCCGGCCGGGATGCCGCGCCGGGCTCCTTGTTGCCCGCGCGCGAGTGCCTGCGCCGGGCGTGTTTCTCGTGTTTGCAAAAAAAACAGGGAAATACAGGAGATCACACCATGTAGCTTCAGAAAGGCCAAAGCGGCAACCCGGCCGGCCGCCCGCGCGGGGCGGCAAGGGTGCGGCCGCCTTCCGGCGGCCGCACCCACCGTTTGGCTATTGTATGAGTGCGTTACTCGGCGATCGTTTTCACGACGCTCGAGGTCGGCCGCGTGTCGCCGACGGCGCCCCCGGTCTTACTCACCAGCTTGAGGACCTGCTCGTCATACGAGGCAATGGTCGTTACCGGGAACTTCGGCTTCATGAAGACGATCTTGTAGCCGCCGGCCTTGAGATCGTTGAGCAGGTCCATCGCCGCTTCGGCGGTGGCATGCTGGAAATCGTGCATCAGCACAATGCCTTTGCCGTTCTTCTTCAATTTTGCCATCACCGATTGCCGGACCTGCTCGGGCTTGCGCATCTTGAAGTCGAACGAATCCATGTCGGCCGAGAAGATGCCGATGTTGCGCTTGCCGAGATATTCGATCAGTTCCGGCGGCTGACTCAGCTGCGGGAAGCGGAAATAGGGCGCGGTCGGCCCGCCGACCGCCCAGTGCACGGCACTGATGCCCTTCTCGATCTCGTCCTTGGGGTCGTACTCGACGCTTTCGGTCTTGCCGTTGAATTGGCAGTGACCCTTGGTTTTCGCCAGGTTCTGGTGACACCAGGTATGCGAGCCGACGGCGTGCCCGGCCGCGGCGACTTGCTTGAGAATGCTGGGCTCGTAGGTCGCATGCGTGCCGATCGGGAAGAAGATCGCCTTAGTGCAGTGCGCGGCGAGCGCGGCGAGCACCGCAGGTGTGTTCTTCGGCCAGGGGCCGTCGTCGAAGGTGAGCACGACCTCGCCTTCGCGCAGGAAGTCGTGGGCCTTGAAATGCTCGAAGCCGAAGCCGGGCCCGCCGGTGGTGTCGATTTCGACCACCCGCGAGACACCTATGGCATTGGGGTTGCTGCACGAGGTCGACATGGCGGAGGGTATCGGCGCGGCCTGCGGGGCGGGCGCCGCCTGGGCGGCGGGGGCCGCCTGAGCCATGGCAACCGGCGCGGCCGTCGCGCTGTCGGCCTCATTATCCGCAACCGTCGTGACGGAGCCGGGAGCGCGGCCTTCGGTGGGGGTTGCCTGTGCCTGTGTCTGTGCGGGCGCGGACGCCGGCGCCGGAATGGAGGCTTTTTGGAAGAAAATGGCTCCAAACACCGCCACGCACAGCACAATTGCCAGTGCGGACGCAATTGCTGCCAGACGCATGTGCGACCTCCAACCCTTAGGAGCGTACCCCTGATACGCCATCGACCGAATTTCGGCCCATATCCCTTAATCCAACCTTAAGTGGCCAATTCGAGGCGGAGTCAACAAGTTGGGCAATTATTTGCGCAAAAGCCTCAGCGGGCATGGCAGTTCTGCCAGCTGGGGAGGCCGCCTGACAGTGGCTTCGCCTCGAAGACCCCCCGCGCGACCGCCCGCGCCAGCGTATTGGCGCCAACGGCGCCGAGCTCCGTGAGCTCGTTGACGGCATCGCCCAGGGGTCGGCGCCCGGTCGCGGCGGCGAATACGGTATCGCCGTCAAGCGTCGTGTGCGCGGGGTAGATGGCGCGGGCGAGCCCATCCTGCGCCATGATCGCGAATTCCTTGGCCTGCGCCTTGCTCAGCGCCGCGTCGGTCGCGACCAGCGCGATGGTGGTATTCTCGCCCGGTCGTCCCTTGGCCTTGGGAGTAAGAGCTACGGATGGCACCGTCGCTGGAAAGCCCAGGCCGCCGAACTCGCCATCGACCTCGAAGGGAGCCGCCCAGAAATGTGGACTGTCACCCACATTGACGCTGCCGCAGGCGTTGACCGCGACGAGCGCGCCGACCGTGTGCCCGTCGCGGGTCACCGCCGACGCTGAGCCGAGCCCACCCTTGAGATTGACGGTGGTGGCGCCGAAGCCGGCCCCGGCGGTTCCGAGCGCAAACGTCTTGCCGGCCTGCGCGGCTGCGCCGTAGCCGAGATCCCGATAGGGGGGAAAGCGTCCCCAGTTCTTGTCGCCGCCGTTGAGCAGATCGAACAGCACGGCGCCGCACACGAGCGGCACGCGAATGTCGGCGATCGCGAAGCCACGCCCGCGCTCGCGCAGGAACGCCTGAACGCCCGCGCCGGCGTCCAAGCCGAAGGCCGAGCCGCCGGACAGCACCACGGCGTCGATGCGCTCGACGGTGCGGTGCGGTTCGAGCAGGTCGGTTTCGCGCGTGCCCGGCGCGCCGCCGCGCACGTCGACGGCGGTTACCGCGGGCTCCTCGAAGACAATGACGGTCACGCCGGAGGCGAGACGCGCGTCGTCGGCGTGTCCGACCAGAACGCCGGCGACGTCGGTGATGAGATTGCGCTGCGCCATTGGGCCTCGCTTGCGCCACGGCTTGGTTTGCACCGCTCAACCGTAACCGCTGCCAGCTTGTGGGACCAGATCACTGCACCATCACATCCGAGCGAGACCGGAATTGGCGGCTTGCGCACGGACGCAAATGCACCGCATTTAGGCGCATGGCAGCCGACGTCACCATCTTCGCCGCGCTCTTTGCCGGCCTTGTGAGCTTTCTGTCGCCGTGCGTGCTGCCGCTGGTGCCGCCCTATCTCGTCTATTTGGCGGGGACTTCGCTCGAGCGGTTGGCGGAGGCGGAACCGCCGCCGCTGGTGAAACGCGATACCGTCATCGCGGCCGTCCTGTTCGTGGCCGGTTTCTCCACGGTGTTCGTGGCGCTCGGCGCCAGTGCCAGCGTGATCGGCGCGCTGATGCGCCTTTATTCGAACGAGCTCGCAATCATCGCCGGCATCGCCATCATCGTCATGGGGTTGCACTTCTTGGGGCTCACGCCGATCGCTTTCCTGCACCGGCAGGCGCGCTTTCACGTAGCAAAGCCGGTCGGGCTGTGGGGTGCGTACGTGATGGGGCTCGCCTTCGCGCTCGGCTGGACGCCGTGCATCGGGCCGATCCTGGCGGCAATCCTCGCGGTCGCCGCGTCAAAGGCAACGGTCGCCAAGGGCGCGGGCTTGCTTGCCGTCTACTCGCTCGGGCTCGGCGTGCCGTTCATCATCGCCGCGCTTGCGGTCGAGCCGTTTGCCGCTTTCCTTGGGCGCTTTCGCGCGCACCTTGCTCACGTCGAGCGGGTCATGGGCGGCCTGCTCGTGCTCACCGGTATCGGCTTTCTCGCCGGCGTGTTCACGCAGCTCAACAGCTGGCTGATCGAGACGTTTCCGGTGCTGCAGAATCTCGGCTGAGATTCTAAGCAGTTTCAAAATGAGTTTCGACAATGGTGCAGCAATTTCGGTGCGCTCCCTCTCCCCATTGGGGGGAGGGTTGGGGTGAGGGGGATACAGAGCTATCGAGAAACTTTAACCCCTCACCCCACCCCTCTCCCTATGGGAGAGGGAGCAGGCCGAGCCTCCTGCCCATGAATGAAACTGCTTTGAGAAAAAACCCGCCTCGTGGGGCGAGGCGGGCTTCTTGGCGACGAACCGAGATCGTCACTCGATCTCGGTGTAGGTGATCTTGCCGCTGGGGTCCTTCTTCCAGACATAGACGGTGTAATCGATGCGGGTCACGTCGCCCTTCTTGTCGTAAGAGATGT
>JAFAHL010000420.1 GCA_019237215.1 Hyphomicrobiales bacterium
TGGACAACTTGGTGCGCTTGGAGAAGGTCTTGATGAAGCGATAGTCCATGCAGGCATTGATCAGGCACTTCGATCCCCAAGGCCTGATCTCCGGCGGGTTCAGGCTGGGATCGAGATAGGTGCTCCAGGTTTCCCGCAGGATGTCGATCGACTGCGCGGGACGCGAACGCGTCGCCATGGCCCAGAGCACCTGGTTGACATTGGTCGGATCGATGTCGTCGTCGACGACGATGACGTATTTGCCGAAATAGGCGCCGGCGGTGCATTGGGCGGCGAGCGCCATCACCTGCGGCGCATGACCGGCATACATCTGCTTGATCGAGACCACGGTGATGCCCCACCCGGCGGCCTCGGGGATCGACCACACGCCCTTGATGCCGGGCACGCCGAGCTTCTGCAGGTCGGCCCAGACGCCGGCGGAGCGCAAAGCCGCCCAAAACAGTCCGGCCTCATTGGCCGCGGTATCCGCCATCAAGGCGCAGGTCAGGGTCGGATTGTCGCGGTAGCGAACGCGCTCGACCCGCATGAAGGGCGTCGCCCCGCTCGGCCGGCCGTAATAGCCGGTGAACTCGCCGAACGGCCCCTCGGCGAAGGTCTCATCCGGATAGAGGAAGCCTTCGAGCACGATCTCGGCGCGCGCCGGCAGCGGCAGGCCGGTGAGATCGCTGGTGAAGACCTCGATCGGTGCGCCATTGATGCCGGAATAGTAATCGTATTCGCACTCCGTCTTCGGCAGGCTGGTCGCGGCGACCAGGAACAGCAAGGGATCGATGCCATAGGCGGCGGCGATCGGCATTGGCTTGCCCATCTTCCACCACTTCTCGCGATCGATGGTGGCGTCCTTGCCGGGCGAGGTATACACGCCGACTTCGCGCGGGCCTTTGATCATCATCCGATAGGTGCCGACATTGATGCGACCGCTTTCGGGATCCTTGGTTATCACCGCGTCGCCGGTCCCGAGATACATGCCTCCGTCGAGCGGCCACATGCGCTGCGCAGGAAAGATGCGGATATCGATGGCGTCCCCCTCGACGATGTTTTGATTGCAGATCGCCTGATCGGCCGAAATCTCCTTCGGCGGCATTTTACGACCCAGCTTGTTCTGCAGGATTTGCACCGCCTTGAGCGGATGATCCACCGGCTGCTCGCCGATCATCAGGCAGAAGCGCGAGAGGTTGCATCCGATCATGTTGTAGAGCGCGCGGTGTCCGGGATGACCTTTGATGTTCTCGAACAGGAGCGCGGGCGACTTCTGACCGCCGACAAGGTAAGTGATCGTTGCCGCCTCGAGATCGGGATCGACTTCCGCGGTGATGCGCTTGAGCTCACCGAGCGCCTCGACCTTTTCCAGCCAAGCGTCGAGATCGCTGGCGTTGGCGCCGCGAGCAATCGTTTTGGCCTCGGCTTTCTCGCGCTGTGGCTCGGCGCTGGCCGCGCTCACCGTGACGCTCATGTCCATGGACGTCTCCACCTTGTTCCGTTGCCGATTGAGCGAAGTTTAGCCCGCCTTGAGGTCAAGTGCACAGCGCTCAGCGCAACGGCCCGCCGTCATGGCGCGAAGGGCGCGGCAACAAAAAGCCCGGCGCATCGGCCGGGCGTGGCTCGCTCATGATGCACGCGGTGCTCAAAGACCCGCCATGGCGCTCTCGAGGCCCAAGAGGTGGGCGAGCGATTTGAGCTCCCGCCGCTGGTCGTCGCTAAAGCTCATCACCAGCGGGTAGCCGGCGTTTTTGAGTCCCTCGACATTGACCTTGCTCATGTCGATCGACGCCATGCGGCTCGCGCCCGACGTCGATTTTTTATCGTATTCCATCTTGCGCAATTCGGCCTCGACCGCGGGCCAATAGCGCTCCTGCTCCGGCGTCAGGTTGAGCCGTTTCTTGATGCTGGCGATCTGCGACTCGTTGAGTACGCGGTTGGACCGAGGCTTGGTGACGGGCTTGGCGGTTGCGGAGGCCAGCGCCACTTTGGCCGGCGCTGCGGCCGCAGGCGGCTTCGGTGTCGCCTCAAGCCTGGGTGTCGCCTCGAGCCTGGCGGGCGCGGCGACGTCGGTGGCCGCATAGGTCGGGCGCGGAGTGAACAGGGAAATATCGCCGTCGGCCGACGCCAATGCCAGCATTCGAGATACCGGCTCGGCCGCGGCGTCCGCCCAATCCGCCGGGAAGCGCAAATTCACGCAGTCGGAAGGCGCCATGTCGGCGATGGCGGCGACGACCGTCGATGACGCCGGCTGCGGCGAAAGACCTGTGCGCACGGTCAAGCCCGCCGCCAGACCGCCGACCCCCGCCCCGCCCAGAATGGCGATGCACGCCAGCACGCTTTTGCTGATGCCCCGAGACTTGCTGATACCCCGCCCCCGCATGTCCCCCCGCAATGCTGACCCTACCCCAAACCTGGCTTCATCTTCTTTGCAAACCGAGCGTAATTATGGCTGCGCCGGGACATTGGCTCCGGCGACTTTCTCATTGTTCGATAAGAGGTTAGAGCCGCCCACGGGCGGCCGACCCGCCCACGACAAAAGCCCGGCGTCGCCGCCGGGCTTCGCTTTACCTCCAACGGAAGCGGCTTACGCCGCCTCTTCCTCCACCGCCACGTCCTCGTCCTCACCCTCCGCCTCGGCGGGCTTGGGACCGCGGCGCGGCCCCTTGGCAAGCGCGGCTTCGATCTCCTTGATCGCTTCGGTCTCGGTGATGCGCTGCACCACCGAGATCTCGCGCGAGAGCCGATCGAGCGCGGCCTCGTAGAGCTGGCGCTCGGAGTAGGACTGCTCGGGTTGGGTATCCGAGCGGTAAAGGTCGCGCACCACCTCGGCGATCGCGACGATGTCGCCGGAGTTGATTTTCGCTTCATATTCCTGGGCGCGCCGCGACCACATCGTGCGCTTGATGCGGGCGCGACCTTTCAACGTTTCCAGCGCGCGCCTCACCAGCGGCGGCTCGGCGAGCTTGCGCATGCCGACGGAAGCGATTTTCGCCGTCGGCACCCGCAACGTCATCTTGTCCTTGACGAAGTTGATGACGAAGAGCTCGAGCTTGGCGCCCGCGACCTCCTGCTCCTCGATCGCCAGAATCTGGCCCACGCCGTGGGACGGATAGACGATGAACTCGTTGGTCCTGAAGCCCTGACGCTGGGTCGCCTTCTTGCTGGTCATTCCGGGGGAAACTCCTTCATCCGGCTTGCGCCGGACCGGTGTCTTGGCCATGGGGCTCCCTCGTCGCGGTGCCGCGCGGGCAGATGCCCTCCGGCGGACGCTGGCTGAGCTCTTTTTGGTCCGTCGGCTCATGGCGGTGGTTCTCTTCGACCGATGGCGCGTTTTTCCTGCCACGGCTTTTTGCGTGGGTCTCACGTCCCTGGTTGAGGTTCCTCGGAAACAACCCGAAAAATAACGCTCCCCACCGGGGAGCGGCTCGGGTGCGATGTTTTGCTCATTTTCTAACTATATAGCACATTTTCCGCCAAATTCAAAGCCTTGCGGCGTTGCAAACGGCCGATTTCGGGCGTTTGCGCATTACATTTTCGTCACAGCTGGTTAACGGGCCATTTAGTCGCCGGTTCCGGGGTTGGGGGAGAATTGCGTTTCCAGCTTGTTCGGCACGTCCTCCCAGGCCTTGGCGTCGGCCGGCGGCTCCTTCTTCTGGGTGATATTGGGCCAGATCTTCGCAAAATCAGCGTTGAGCTTCAGGAGCTTCTCCAACCCCGGCTCGGTGTCGGGCTTGATGGCGTCGACCGGGCACTCAGGCTCGCAGACCCCGCAATCGATGCATTCGTCGGGGTGGATGACGAGCATGTTCTCGCCCTCGTAGAAGCAATCCACCGGGCACACCTCGACGCAGTCCATGTATTTGCACTTAATGCAACTTTCGACGACGATGTAGGTCATTTTCCGAGCTCTCCGGGCGCGCTGACTAGCGCATGGGCTCTTGGCAAGCAAGGGTTGCCACCATGCGGGCCGCTTGACCAGGCAGTCGGGCGCACCGCGGCACGTTAGGGCTCGCCCGCGCCGCGCGGGCGCCCGGCTGCAGGAGGGGGCGGCGGCTCGAGCGCCTCGCACAGTGCGCGCGCATCATCCGCCGAGCCGCGGCGCTTGGCAAAAGCCAGGACCTTGACCACGCGGACCGCGCGGTCGAGGGCAATCGTCACCACGTCGCCGGGCCGCACCGCGCGGCTTGGCGCATCGACGCGCCGACCATTGATCCGCACGTGACCAGCGGTGGCGAGCTCCGCCGCTGCCGTTCGCGTGCGCACCACCCGTGCGTGCCAAAGCCACTTATCGATGCGCTGGCGGTCCAAGCTGCGCGCGCCTCAGCGCGGCTCTTTGGTGTTCGCCTCGAGCTGCTCCTTGAGCGCTGCGAGCTTGGCGAACGGTGAATTCGGGTCGGGCTCTCGATCGCGGCGGTCCCTGCCCTCGCCCCGACCCTTGATGTACTTCGCGCGCAGTGCCGGGTCGCGATCCGGACGATCGCCATGCGGCGCCCGCTCGGGGCGCTCGCCACGTTGCAAGCGCTCACCTCGACGCTGCGGTTGCTCCGCTCGCTGCTGCGGGCGGGGGGCGCGCGGACGACGCTCGGAACGATCCGCCCGCCGCTCACGCTCGCCCCGCTCGCTGCCCTCGGGTCGCCCGCGCGGATGCGCCGCGGCCTCGGGCGCGGACGTCGCCTCGGCTAGCGCGGGCGCAGCCGCAACGGGCGGCGCCTGCGGCTGGCGCCGGGGATGCCGCTGGCGCGGACCACGTTCATGGCGCGGCTTGCGCGCATGCTCGTCGCGACGGACCGGCCGCCAAACCTCGATGAATTCGTCGACCGCAGATTCGGTCTTGGGCACGACCTCCGGCAGGGGCTGAGCCACCGAAACGTCCGCTGCGGGTCCTTCCGCTTGAGCGGAGACGGCAAGGGTCGGCGCTTCTGCGGCGCCGCTCACCAACTCCGCCACCTCGGCGAGGACCGGCGCGCTTGATCGCTCGACCGGCTCGTTCGGCGCGGGCGCGGGCGTTTCGACTACCGCTTCCTCCGCCGCCGGCGGGTCCGCGGTCGCTGCTTGCGTCATTTCGAGCGGAGGTTCGACTCTCGGTTCACCTTCGACTGCAGGCGTCGCCCCCACGCCTTCATCGCTCGATGCGGGCTCGACCGGCGTGGCTTGCACCGGCGCCGCCTGCGGGGTCGACGCCGCCGGCGCGGGCGGCGATTCGGCGGGCCTCGGCCGCTTGTCCATGCGGTAGCCGAGCGAGCGCAGGACCGAGGCGAAATCCTCGCCGGAGCAGCCCGCAAGCGACGTCATGCCGACGCTGACGGTGAACCCGAAGCCCTCGATTGCGCCCGGCGGCCTTGCGCCCGCGCCGCCCGGACGCCATGCGAGCGCCGGGCGGATGAGATCGGCGAGCCGCTCCAAGATATCGACCCGCACGGCGCGCGTCCCGCACACCCGGTAACCGGCGGTGCGGTAGAGCACCTTTGCAGTCTCCTGGTCGGCGGCGATCGAGGTGCGGCCGCTGGCGGCAAGTTGTTGGATCGCTTCGAGGCCCTTCCTTTCCGAGCCGCCATGTTTGAGCGCCCAGAGCTGCGTCGCCAGCGCCCGCGGCCCCGGCTTGAGCAGCGCCGGCAAATAGATGTGATAGGCGCCGAAGCGCACGCCGTATTTGCGCAGCGTCGCGCGCGCGGGCTGGTCCAGGCCCTTGACCTCGTCCGCGACCTTGTGGCGATCGAGCACACCGAGCGCTTCGGTGAGCTGGAATGCAACGCCACGCGCGATGCCGGTTATGTCCTCAGCCGCGGCGAGCCGGAACAGCGCCTCCAGGAGTCTCTCGATGTGGGACTTGAGCCAGAGATCGAGCCGCGCCTGCACCGCGTCGCGCGGCGCGCCGGTCAGACGTTCGTCGGCGATGATGCGCACGCGCGGCTTGAGCGCCTCTTCGCCGGCAACGAGCTTGCCGACGGGTTGTCCGAGCCACCTGATGGTCCCGTCGGTCGCAAGCACGAACTGCCCGTCCGCCGCTTGCGCCAAGCGCGTTGCACGCACGTCGATTTCCCCTGCCAGCGCCTTCTGCGCTGCGCCGGCGAGCGCTTTCGCTTCGGAGCCGGCGGCCGAGGCAGCGGCCGTGAACATGAATCCGTCGAGACGGCCAATCGCGTGCCCCTCGACCACGACTTCCCCGCTCTTGGAGATGTCGGTCGCGAGCACCGCGTTCTCGCGTAGCCGGCGCATCAACACGCTGGTGCGGCGATCGACGAAGCGCTCGGTGAGCCGGTCATGCAGCGCGTCCGACAACTTGTCTTCGACCGCGCGCGTGACGCCTTGCCAGTGCTCGGGGTCGACCAGCCAGTCCGGCCGGTTCGCCGCAAACGTCCAGGTGCGGATGTGAGCGATGCGGTTCGACAGCGTGTCGATGTCGCCGTCAGGGTGATCCGCCTGCTCGACCTGACGCGCGAACCAATCGGTCGGGATCGTGCCTTCGCGCATCAGGAAGCCGTAGAGCGTCGTGGCGAGCTCGGCATGAGTAGCGGGCGAGATTTTGCGATAGTCGGGCACCTGGCAGACGTCCCACAGTCGCTCGACCGCCGCGCGCGTCGTCGCGAGCGAGCGGATATCGTCGTCGCGCGCCGCGTGTTCCAGCACCAAGATGTCCTCGGCGATGGGCGCGCGGGTGAGGCCATTCTCTTTCGGCGTGTCTGCGAGCGAAGCCTGCAGCGCCCCCACCGACGAGAAGTCGAGCGTGGTGTTGCGCCATTGCAGCACCTTGATCGGTTCGAACGAATGGCTTTCAAGCGCCTGCGCAAGCTCGGTTTCGAACGGCGGGCACCTGCCGGTGGTGCCGAAGGTGCCGTTGCGGGTGGCGCGACCGGCGCGGCCGGCGATCTGCGCCAGTTCGGCCGGATTGAGCTTTCGAAACTGGTAACCGTCGAATTTGCGGTCGGAGGCGAAGGCGACGTGATCGACATCGAGGTTGAGCCCCATGCCGATCGCGTCGGTGGCGACGAGATATTCGACGTCGCCCGACTGATAGAGCGCGACTTGCGCGTTGCGCGTGCGCGGGCTCAGCGCTCCCAGCACGACGGCGGCGCCGCCGCGCTGGCGACGGATCAATTCCGCGATGGAATAGACTTCCTCGGCCGAGAACGCGACGACGGCGCAGCGGCGGGGAAGCCGGGTGATCTTCTTTTCTCCCGCGAACGAGAGCTGCGACAGGCGCGGTCGAGTCAGAACGTGGGCGCCTGGCAGGAGCCGCTCGACCATCGGCCGCACCGTCTGCGCGCCCAGCACCAGCGTCTCCTCGCGCCCCCGGCGGTTGAGCATGCGGTCGGTGAAGACATGGCCGCGCTCGAGGTCGGCGGCGAGCTGCACCTCGTCGATGGCGAGGAAGGCGACGTCGAGGTCACGCGGCATGGCCTCGACGGTGGAGACCCAATAGCGCGGGCTGGGCGGCTTGATCTTCTCTTCGCCGGTGACGAGCGCGACCGCCTCCGCGCCCACGCGCGCCGCGACCTTGTTGTAGACCTCGCGCGCCAAAAGCCGCAGCGGCAGCCCGATGCTGCCGGAGGAATGACCGAGCATGCGCTCGATCGCCAAATGAGTCTTGCCGGTGTTGGTCGGCCCAAGCACCGCGGTGACGCCGGCGCCGCGAGCGCCGGAATCGCGGTTGGTTGGAGAGGAGAAGGAGATCGGCATCGACGACCGAAAACTGGCGACGACTGACGTCGCTGATGTGTGACGCTACCCGCCACGCTGCGGCGAGCGCAACGAAACCCTAAAGAGGATAGCAGACAAGAGATCGCGCCGCGCGTTCGGGCCTGGTCATCCGTTCAAGCAGCGCCTTGAGCCGCGCGTACATCTCGATGGACGCAAGATACCCGCTCCCATCATGGCCCGCAAACACCCATCCGAACCGGCAGTTGGCAATCGCTTGCACGCTTGCCGTTACCCGGAACACGATGCCTGGCGATATGTTGGCCGGAGCTTCGAAATCATCGCTTTCAAAGTTCCAGGCAAGTGCATCTGCGGTGAATGCGGCAATGCTGGACGCGAAAACAAGGCACGCCGTCTTCGGCCGCACGGCCGATCTCACCAAGCCGCGCGCGAGCGGCGCAAATACGCGCCATGGTATTCGGCATCGCCGACCTCGTCGTGATGGGCCAACAGAATATCCGAGAGACCGCCCAATTTTCGAACCAAGCCACCGCAGGTAGAGCGCGGCCCATCCGACATCCAATTCCGGCCGTTCGCCCGATCGCAACGGGCAGATCAGGCAGATAAAGCATGCGCGCCAGGCCACGGGAAAGGCTGTGGGAGCCCTGTGCTTAAACTGTGGAACGAGTCTCGAACGAATCGCGCTCGAATCGCTGACTCGGTCGTTGTCGGAATTCGTTCACGGCCACATCTGGTGGCACGGCCTTTGCGCGCCACAAAATCGTGTAAGCGGTCAAAAAGGCGGGAGCCCTCGATGCTGGAATGGATTAACGGCGAGACCTGGCGCTGAATTTCGGGGGATGGAGGTCGCCCGAGAGGGCTGCCCCAGGCACCGTCATTGCGTTTTTGCCGTCGCCTTGCTCGGTTGCGGCATGGAAACGAACTGCGTCGCCTGCATGACCCCGAGCCCGATCGGGGTTGGAACCGAAACCCGATAGGCCACCATCACGCGCGTGCCGGCGATGGGGGCAAGCCAGAGCTCGATGTCGCGCAGCTCTACGAGATACTTGATCGCGTAGCGCTCGGGAACGTGGCCCGCGATCGGCGCAAAACGCACCGCGCACACCACCGCCACGCCTTGGTAACCTCGGTCCGTCCTTACCCGCTCGAGCCGCTTGAAAGCGAGTTGGAGGTCATAGCGCATGCGGCCGTCGAAGATCGACAGCGTGCGCTGACAAGCCTGGGGAACGAGGGTGTCGCCGCTGCCCGGAACGCGGATCAACGACGCCGTCATCGGGTCGGACACTCCACGTCGATGCGCGTCGGTGACTGGAACGCGATCCGGGCTCGCAACGGTGGGCGGGTTGGTCGCCAACTCCTTCACCGCGCCACCGCTGATCACCATGCGCACTTCATCGGACTTGTCGTTGGTGAAGATACGCGAGGCGTAGGTCGAAGGAACGAGCTGGCCGCTCGAGATGCTTCCGCGCGCAGCGCTCTCGCCGTGGCCGCTGGCAAAGACGCGCAGCAAGCCAGCCGTCGCCCCGCTCGCCGAGGCGGTGAAATAATCATCGCCGATGTCGATTATCCAAGCGCCCTGGCCGATCGGCAAACCGCTCAGGGTGACCGTGTAGCGGGCATCAAGCTTGCCTTGGGCCAAGCTTCGGCCCCGGTGGGCATCCGCCGTGGTCACCGCGAGCGCGGTCACGCAGAGAAAAATCGCGTGGCGGGTGAGGCGGTGTGAACCCACGAAGCCCGGTCCCTGCTTTCGCCATTTCTTGTCGAAACCGCCGGCCCATGGCTGGCCGCTATATCCCCGGCGCGACCAGGTGGCCGGCCGCTGGCCGATTTCCAGCAACCCTTGACGCGGCATCTTGGCCCGATCAAGGCAATTAGGATGCGCCGAACAACTCCCTCATCCGCCGCGCAATTCCGCCCGGAAACGCGCGGCTTGACGCCTTTTCATGCGCTCACTATAGGTCCGCCGGCTTGCCAAGCCGCAGGTGGTCGAGCCAAAGACGATGCGCGCAGGCTCGATCCAGCAAACACTTGAAACACAAGGTTTCTCAATGTCACGGCGGTGCGAACTCACCGGCAAAAGTGCGCAGGTTGGGCACAAGGTCAGCCACTCCAACATCAAGACCAAGCGCCGTTTCCTGCCCAATCTGCTCAACGTCACCATGATATCGGACGCGCTCGGCCGCTCGGTCAAGCTGCGCGTGTCGGCAAACGCGCTCAAGACCGTCGATCACCGCGGCGGCCTGGATGCATTTCTGTTGAAGGCGAAGGACGACGAGCTGTCCGACAAGGCGCTCGAGTTAAAGCGCCAGATCAGGAAGAAAAGGGCGGCGGCAGCGGAGTAAGCGCGACCTGCGTGCCCGCGACATAATCTCCCGCGTTTGCCGGGACATGCGGCAAATGTCGAGGTGGATGGATTACGGCTCCGTCAACGTGAATTGAAGCAGCAGCGTGCGCTGAAGCGCGGAGAAATTGTCGTCGGAAATGAGGGTGAGGACGACTTCGCCGCCCGCGCTGCGGTGAACGCTCAAGCCTTCCATATTGTCGATCTCGTAGGCGAGATCGACCTCGAATAGAACGGGACCGTCAACCACCGCGCCGGGCTTGATCTCGCCGAGCGGGATACGGCGCATGCGCACGGCCAAACCGCTGCTCCAGCTAAATCTGCGTTCGAGCAGCAGAACGTCGCCGCCGGGCAGGAGCGCGGCATCGGTGACGTCGTAGTCCGAGCTTCGCCTGACCGCGAAATCACCGGGGCTCGCTCCCCCGATGAGGAAGCCCCTGATGTTGCCCGCCTTGTCGAGGCCGCGCTCCGAGATCGCGATCAAAGTACCGGCGAGCGGCAAGCCCTTCGGAACGAAGACCAGGGCCTCGATCCCTCTGTTGGCAGGCAGCGAGCGCAGTCCCGGCGGCAGCGCGATCGGCCGGCCGCGGGCAAAGAGGCCCTCCTTGCCGTAATTGAAGCGGACGATCTGATGAACTCGCTCGATGCCGACATAGAGGGTGCCACCATCCTCTGCGATCGATTCCGTGTCATACCAACCGCGCGCCGCTAGCGGTCGCCCGTCGGCGCCCAGGATCGGCGCCATTTCCGCGTCCGCGATGCCGCTCGGCCGCGCGCCCTCGTAGAGGATGCGGCCGCGAAACCACCAACCTTTGTCAGTCAGGGCAATGAAGTGGGCGCCATCCGGCGCAACGCGAATGGCCGAAATGCCGCCGAAGTGCTGGTAGGACGAACGCAGCACGAGACCGCCGCGGAATTCGAGCAGCCCGAACTGCCGCAGGGAGGCGTCGCGAATGTCGAACGCCGTGATCGACTCGGCGTGGACCTCGATCGCGACCGGCGGCGTGGCGGACGGCGATACCTGCGCATCGCCTGAGACGAGCGCCAAGAGCAGCGCACTCGCGGCGATGAGCGCCGCGATGGTTCGTCGATTTGTCCGGGTGAGACCGCAACGCCAACGCGCCATGCGGACGCTCACGCGTGAAGCCTCCGCGTCCGCCGCGGTTCGGCCTGGGCCTGTTCGTCGAATAGTTCGGCGAGCTTTTCAGTCATTGCGCCGCCGAGCTCCTCGGCGTCGACGATGGTGACGGCGCGGCGGTAGTAGCGCGTGACGTCGTGACCGATGCCGATCGCGATCAACTCCACCGGCGAGCGCGTCTCGATATCCTCGATCACCCAGCGCAGGTGCCGTTCCAGGTAGTTGCCGGGATTGACCGATAGCGTGGAATCGTCGACCGGGGCGCCATCCGAGATCATCATCAGGATCCTGCGCTGCTCGGTACGGCCCAGCAGGCGCTTGTGCGCCCAATCGAGCGCTTCACCGTCGATATTCTCCTTGAGCAGGCCTTCGCGCATCATCAGACCGAGATTTTTGCGGGCGCGACGCCAAGGCGCGTCCGCCGACTTGTAGATGATGTGGCGCAGATCGTTGAGCCGTCCCGGATTGGCGGGTTTGCCAGCGGCGAGCCACGCCTCGCGCGATTGTCCGCCTTTCCACGCGCGCGTGGTGAAGCCGAGAATTTCGACTTTGACGCCGCAGCGCTCGAGCGTGCGCGCCAGGATGTCGGCACACGTCGCCGCCACCGTGATCGGCCGTCCGCGCATCGAGCCCGAATTGTCGAGCAGCAGCGTGACCACGGTGTCGCGGAAACTGGTTTCCTTCTCGTGCTTGAACGAAAGCGGATGGAGCGGATCCACCACGATGCGCGAGAGCCGCGCCGGATCGAGCAATCCCTCCTCCAGGTCGAACTCCCAGGCGCGGTTCTGTTGCGCCATCAAGCGACGCTGCAGCCGGTTGGCGAGCCGCGCCACCACGCCTTGCAGATGCGAGAGCTGCTTGTCGAGATAGCCGCGCAGCCGATCGAGCTCCTCCGGTTCGCACAAATCCTCGGCCGCAACCGTCTCGTCGTGCTTGGTAATGAAGGGCCGGTAATCCGGGCCGCGCGGCTCGTTCTGACCGTGCCGGCGTGGACGGCGCGGCTCAGCCGGAGTTTCGGAGTCGCCCATCTCGGCGTCGTCCGCCATCTCGGCGGAGAGCGCGTCGGCAGCCTCGGCCGTGGAGTCGGACATGTCCTCGCCGGCGGCATCGGCTTCGTCGACCCGCGTCTGCGTATCGTCCGAATCGGCGCCCTGGCCGTCCTCGCCGGACTCTTCCTTGCGGCGATCCTGCTCGCCCTCCTCACCTTCCTCCTCGTCGGACTCGGTGCTGCGGTCCTCGCCCATATCGAGCGCGTCGAGGAGATCATGGATGGCGTCGCCGAAGCGTGCCTGGTTCTCGATCAGCCGTTCGAGCCGATCGAGATCGCGCCCGGCGCGGTCCTCGATCAGCGGGCGCCACAAATCGACGATCTTCTTAGCCGCCGGCGGCGGGGCTTGGCCGGTCAATCGCTCCCGCACCATGAGCGCGACCGCTTCCTCGATGGGCGCATCCGCCCGGTCGGTGACCTGGTCGAACTTGCCGCGGTGGAAACGGTCGTCGAGCATGGCCGAGAGGTTCTTTGCAACGCCGGACATCCGGCGTGCGCCGATCGCCTCGACGCGGGCCTGCTCGACCGCCTCGAATACAGCGCGCGCCTGCTGCCCGCCTGGCACGAGCTTGCGATGCACGAGCGGGTCATGGCAGGCGAGCTTGAGCGCGATCGAGTCGGCGTGCCCGCGCACGATCGCGGCATCCGGGCCGCTGAGCTTTCGCGGCGGCTCGGGCAGGCGCGCCTTGCCGCCCACGATCCCGGGGCGTTCCGCGGCGAAGGCGACCTCGAGCTCGGGCTTGCGCGCGATCGCGCGCAAGCATCCCGTGACCGCGCGCTTGAATGGCTCGGTCGGAGAGTCTTTCGACGGATTTCTGGGCTTGATGTTCGATGACATCACAGCGTCATGGGCGTGCAGGAATGGGCGTGCAGGAATGGGCGTGCAGGACGGCTCAACTCAGCGCTACATTGACCGACGATTCCGGCAGCTCCACTCCGAAACAGCGCTGATAGAACTCGGCCACGATCGGCCGCTCCAGTTCGTCGCACTTGTTGAGGAAGGTCAGCCTGAAGGCGAAGCCGATGTCCTTGAAGATGTCGGCGTTCTCCGCCCACATGATCACCGTGCGCGGGCTCATCACGGTCGAAATGTCACCGTTCATGAAGGCGTTGCGCGTGAGGTCGGCGACCCGCACCATCTTGTTGACGATGTCGCGACCCTGGTCGGTGCGATAGTGCTTGGCCTTGGCGAGCACGATGTCGACCTCGTTGTCGTGGGGCAGATAATTGAGCGTGGTGATGATCGACCAGCGGTCCATCTGCGCCTGGTTGATCTGCTGCGTGCCGTGATAGAGGCCGGAGGTATCGCCGAGCCCGACCGTATTCGCGGTCGCGAACAGACGGAAGGCCGGATGCGGCCTGATGACACGGCTCTGGTCGAGCAAGGTCAGCCGTCCGGAGGATTCGAGCACGCGCTGAATCACGAACATCACATCGGGACGGCCGGCATCGTATTCGTCGAAACACAAGGCGACGTTGTGCTGGTAGGCCCACGGCAGAATGCCGTCGCGGAACTCGGTCACCTGCAGGCCGTCGCGGATGACGATGGCGTCCTTGCCGATCAGGTCGATACGGCTGATGTGGCTGTCGAGGTTGACGCGCACACAGGGCCAGTTGAGGCGGGCCGCCACCTGCTCGACGTGGGTCGATTTGCCGGTGCCGTGGTAGCCGGTGACGATGACCCGACGATTGTGCGCGAAGCCCGCGAGTATGGCGAGCGTCGTCGGCTTGTCGAACCGGTAATCGGGATCGATGTCCGGGACATGCTCATCGGCCTCCGAATAGGCCGGAACCTCCATATCGCTGTCGAAACCGAAGAGCTGGCGGATCGACACCTTCATGTCGGGGAGGCTGGCGACCTCTTGGGTTGCGGCGGTCATTGCTCCTCCCGTGATCTCGGAAACGACCGAGACCCGTTTCGGTCGATGGAATGCGGTGCGGACTCGGCGGCGAATTTAGCAGAAAGCCGCTCGGGCGCGAAAGGCGGCGTGCCGTTGGCTGAAAGCCTCGTAATTTCAAGTAAGTATTGATCACTGCGGGATCAATGGCGCGCAGCGAAGCGAGGTGACTACGCCCGCCGTGCGCGCCCGGTTTGCGTGGGCGACAAGGGGCAATTCGGCGCGTCGGCGGCTAAATTTTCGCCGCGACTCTAGCCGGAAATCCACGCCCTCATCTTGCGCTCACCGCCGGCGGAGAAGCGCACGATCCGGGTACGCGCTTCGCAAACCGCCCAGCCCAGCGCAATGATTTGATCGAAGATGGCGCCTCCGAGCGCTCCACCGAGGTGGCTTCGTCGTTCGCTCCAATCGAGACAGGGCCGGCACAGCGGACGCCGGCCGCGTTCGAGCGCGTCGATATCGATGCCGGCCTTGGCGAAAAACCGTTTTCCGCTCGCCGTCACCCGCATCGCATCGCCGCCGCGGGCGAGCAACCGCCGCTCCACGAACCGGTCGAACATTCGGACCGCCAGGTCGCCTGCAAGATGATCATAGCAGGACCGCGCCTGGCGCAATTCGGGGTCGCGCGGGCCGGTGCGGATGCGGGTGTGGCCGGCGCGGGCAGCTAGCGGAATCAAGCCTTCAAGCGCGCTCGCGACGTCGGCATCGGCGAGGCGGAAATAGCGGTGGCGCCCTTGGCGTTCGACCGCAACAAGCCCGGCATCTTCAAGCTTGGCGAGATGCCCGCTGGCGGTCGAGAGCATCAGGCCCGCCTCCTGGGCCAGCTCGGTTGCCGTCAGCGCAGGACCGGCCATTAGCGCCATGAGCATGTTGGCGCTGGCCGGATTGCCGATCAGCGCGGCGATGATCGAGATGTCGGGGCCTTCCTTCATAGTTTGATTATTTCCGAAGTGTGACGGCAAGTCAAGGTGGCAAGATATGCGTTGAAGAAGGTGTTCGTTCCCGACGCGAGAGTGAACCGTGAGCAATCGAATCCAAGATATCGGCAGCGCGCGCCGGATCGGAACCTGCAGCGACGTTGCGGGGCGAAAGCAGCAAGCCGCGGGCGCGTGTCTCGACAGCCGAGCAAGTCGCATAGGGGAGACGTCGCCGCGATACGCCGGGTGGCGCGTGACCTTCGTCTGCTTCGTCATGGCGATCTTCTGTTGGGGCTTGGGCTTCTATGGCCATGGCATTTATCTCGCCGAGCTGCGTCGGCTGAACGGCTGGCCGGCATCGCTGATCTCAAGCGCAACGACCGTTTATTACCTGTTCAGCGCATTGCTGGTCGTATTCGTCAGCGATGCCCTCGGCCGGCTGGGGTTGCGGACGGTCGTCCTGCTGGGCGTCGCTTGCTTCGGCGTCTCGACCGCCATGATCGGAATGGTCCAGCTGCCGTGGCAGCTCTTTGCCGTCTATCTCGTCATGTCGTTCGGATGGGCGGCGATGAGCGTCGGAGCCATCACCAACATTCTCGGCCTCTGGTTTGACCGCCGGCGCGGCCTTGCCATCAGTCTCGCACTCACCGGTGCGAGCGCCAGCGGCGTGGTGATCATTCCGGCGCTGGTCTTGCTCATCGCCCGATGCGGATTCGAGGCGGCGATGATCGTTGCCGGCGCGGTGATGGTGGTGGCGCTCGTTCCGATCACGCTGGCATGGCTGCGCGAGCCAGCGTCCGACCTGGCGTCGTCACGGCAGCGGCGAGGTGGCACCGATCGCGCTGGCGCTGCCGCGCGCTGGACGCGGCCGATGGCATTGCGCAGCTTGACATTCTGGACGGTGTCGGCGCCGTTCGCATTATCGCTACTGGCGCAAGTCGGCTTCCTCGTGCACCAGATCGCGTTTCTCGAATCGGCAATCGGGCGCACGCAGGCCGCAGCAGCGGTCGCCGTCACCACCGCCATGGCGATCCTCGGACGCCTCGCGTTCGGCGCGGTCATCGATCGTCTCAATCAGCGTCTGGCGGCCGCCATCTCGCTGGCCAGCCAGGCTGCTGCGCTGTTCGTGATGACGCAAACGACCGATACCGCGAGCCTGTTCATCGCTTGCGCCGTCTTCGGCCTCTCGGTCGGCAATCTCATCACCTTCCCAGCGCTCATCATCCAGCGTGAATTCGAAGCGGAATCGTTCGGCATGCTGATCGCGCTGTCGACGGCCGTCGGGCAGTTCACCTATGCATTCGGCCCTGGCCTCGTCGGCATCGTGCACGACATGACCGGCGGCTACGCGGCTGCGCTGACGCTGTGCGTGGTGTTGGACCTATTCGCAGCCGCGATCGTAGTATTGCGCCGGCCGAGGATGCGGCACTGAGCGGCTGAAGCCGCCATGCCGCGGCGCGAATTCAGCGGAAACCGATCGACTTGAGATAATTGTAGGCCTGGATGATCTCGCGCAGCCGATCTTCCGAGGAGCGGTCGCCGCCATTGGCGTCGGGATGATGCCGCTTGACCAGCGCCTTGAAGCGGGTCTTGACCTCTTGGGCCGAGGCGTCCGCCTCGAGGCCGAGCGCATCGAGCGCCTTGCGCTGGGCATTGCGCGTCGGGCGGAACTCCGACAAGCGCCGCTCCGAAGCACGTCGCGCGCCGGCTGGTCCGCCGAACTCCCGAAAAATACCGAGGGGATCATCGGCACCGGAAAATTCGGGATGAAGGCGGGAAGAATGGGAACGCGACGTCGGCCGTCCGCCGTTCATCCCCATCTTCCAGGTCGGGCGATGTCCGATGACCGCTTCTTTCTGATAGCGGGCAATGTCCTCGGCGCTCATGCCCGCGAAGAAATTGTACGCATGGTTGTACTCGCGAACGTGATCGAGACAGAACTGCCAATACTCGCGCTCGCGCAGCCGCCCCTTGGGCGCGCGGTGGGTGGCAGGCGCCTTGCAATTGGGCCATTCGCAGGCCGGGCATTGGGTGCGCAACCGACGATCTTTGTCGGGCTTGACCCGGATGCGGTCAAACAGGGGCGAGTCGCTTTTCATGACCGATCAGTATGCGCGCGTCGCGAAGTCATCTTCAAGTCTTGACAAGCGCGTTTG
>JAFAHL010000454.1 GCA_019237215.1 Hyphomicrobiales bacterium
AGCCGTTGTAGCTGACCAGGACATTGTCCAGCCACTCGTTCGTTCTGTAGCTGTCGCCGGTTTCGGTCATGTCCGCAGCGGGCGTGCCCGGCGCAATCGCCGCGGGTCCCGGCAGCCCCTCCGCCTTCGCGCGCAACACCAGCGCTAGCGTCAGCGCGCCGCCGGCCGAGGTTCCGAACACGCCGATGTTCTCCGGCTTCGCCATCGTCACCGCGATCTTCCAGGCCGCTATTGCATCGTCCATCGCGGCCGGGTACGGATAATCGGGCGGCATGCGGTAATCGATCGAGATGATCTTGAACTTGCCGTAGCCTGCCATCAGCACGGCTTCCTGGGTGCCGGCCTCGCCCGGGTTGTACACGTAGCCTCCGCCGTGGATGTGAAATAGCAGGCGATTCTGGTTCTGCGGCGGAATGTCCTTGGGCTGAACGATATAGGCATGCACGCCGCCGATCGTGGTCTCGTGACTGACAACGCCGAGCTTCTCGCGCAAAGGCGGGATGGTCGCCGCCGTTTCGGCGGCGAGCTTCGCCACAGCCTCCTTCCATTCCTCCGGCGTCTTCGGGTTCAGGTTCCAGGCTGGAGATCGGTACGGCGCGGCGATCACGCTTTGCAACTCGGGACTGACATCGGTCGGCACGGGAACGGCGCGCCCGGGCACGGTGCGCGGACCCGGCTTCGAATTGGCCGCCGCCGCGATCGGCTCGAGCTGGGCAAAATCTGGCGCGCTTCGCTGGTCCGATGGCTGCGGCGGCTGCGCCCAGGCGGGAAAGCTCAGTGCGACGGGCGAGGTCAGTGCCAGCGTGAGCGCAACCGCGGCGTATCGGGTCGCTTTCATGATCGTCCTCCTTTTCATCGCCACAGCACTCTGCCCTGCAAGCGCGGCGTCGGTTGACCGACTGATCAAACGTCAGGCGCTCAGCAGGCCCGGAAGGCGTGAGGTCGTCCAGTTCGCCGCAATCATATAAGCGTACGCCAAGCAAAGACAGTCGAGTTCCCGGTGGACGGGGGCCACGATCTGGATTCCCATCGGCAGGCCGGAGACGCCGAAGCCGGCCGGAACGGCCAACGCGGGACAGCCCGACATCGAGATCAGAAGGTCGGTCTTCATCCACTCGTGATAGGTTTCCATTTTGGCGCCCGCGATCTCTTGCGGCCAATGCAGGTCCACGTCGAAGGGAAAGACCTGCGCAGTCGGCGCTACGAAGTAGTCATAGCGAGAAAAAAAACGCCGCACGGCTTGATACCACTCCGAGCGCACGACCGAAGCGGCCGTGATGTCATAGGCCGACTGCTTCATCCCGGTCTCGATCTCGTAAACGGCCTCCGGCTTCAACAGCGCCCGCTTGACCGGATCATTGTAGAATTCGAGCAGAGCCCCGCCCGCCTGCCAGCCGCGAATGCGAACCAGGGCTCGCCAGACTGCATCGAGCGGATAGTCCGGCTGGGCCTCTTCCACCGAGCAGCCGATCGTCTCGAACGTCTTGAGAGCCGTCTTGCAGACCTCCAGAACGCCGGGCTCGTAGGGCGTATAGCCCTCGAAGTCGCCCACCCACGCAATCCGCTTTCCTTTCAAGCTGCGTTCGAACGACGTGCGGAACGCCGAGCCGTCGCCGTCCATGGACAACGGCGCCCGCGGATCGAAACCGGCCTGCACGGAAAGCAGCATCGCCAAGTCGGGCGCGTTCCTCGCCATCGGGCCTTGAACGCCGATGGAGGGCAGCCAGACGTCGCGCGCATCGATCGGCACGCGCCCGACGCTGGTGCGAAAGCCGAGCACATTGTTCCAGCCGGCCGGGTTGCGTAGGCTGCCCGCGTAATCCGAACCGTCGGCGATCGGCAGCATGCGAAGCGCGAGCGACACGGCGGCCCCGCCGCTGCTGCCGCCCGCGGAACGCGATTGGTCGTAGGCGTTGCGCGTCGCGCCGTACACCGGATTGTACGTGTGCGAGCCCAGGCCGAATTCGGGCGCATTGGTCTTGCCGATGATGATCGCGCCGGCCTTGCGCAGCCGCTCGACCATCAGGCTGTCGGCTTGAGGGATGAAGTCCTTGAAGATGGGCGAGCCTTGGGTCGAGCGAATGCCCTTGACCGGCTGCAAATCCTTGACCGCGTGCGGAAACCCGTGAAGAGGCCCCATCGACTCGCCGCGGGCGAGCTGCGCGTCGCGCTCGGCCGCTTGCGCCATGAGGCCGCCCCGTTCCTGAAGCGCCACGATGGCGTTGACCTTCGGGTTGAGCCTGTCGATGTGATCGAGATAGGCGGTCATGACCTCGGCACATGAGACCTGCCGTGAGTGAATCGCGCTCATGAGCGCAACCGCGTCCATCATGACGATATCGGACGGGCGGATCGTTGCTGCGGCTTGAGACGCAGACGGAACGGTCGCGGCGATCGCAGCTCCTGTGCTCGCCGCCAGAAATGCGTGACGGCCGGCGTCCGGGATTTGCGGCTGTTTCGAAGTCGAATTCATGTAAATCACTCCTTCAGAAAGGCGGCGACGCCTCAGGCGCCTTGGCTTCAGCCGAGGGCATGCCGTTCTCCTCAGATTGCGCAACGCGGAAGGTGGAGACCGCCGCCACGCAGCGGAACCGATGGGCCACCCAGGCGCCATTATCCGTCAGGCTACTCGGACGCCAGCGCGCAGGTATCGGCGTTGCCCCACCTTCGGTCAATTCGCTAAACCTTCGGATAGGTTTTCCGTCAGCGGCGCCAAGCCCTCGCTCGAACCTGGCCGAACTTTATAGGCGATCCGGTCATCCCATTTTAAATGCGCATGAGCGACAAAGCGTTGGCCAGAACGATCCTATCGCGGGCGCGTTGATCTTACCGAAGGAGGTACCAGCATGAGGGCGAAATATTTGCGGTCATGGCTGTTGTGCTCTTGCCGGCCTTCGCATTCGCGCAAGGTGCCGGAGATGCGGCGGCGGGCGCGGGAACAGGAGCGGGGGACGCTGGACCTGGCCGAA
>JAFAHL010000629.1 GCA_019237215.1 Hyphomicrobiales bacterium
ACGCATTGGCGATCGCGGCGGCAGCCGGTCCCTGCGAGCCGTCGCCCGAGCCCAGCGATTTCTCGCTGGGGCGATCGATCAGCTCGACTGTCACTTGCGGCACCTCGGGCATGGTGAGGATCGGATAGCTCACCCAGTCGCCCGACCTTATCGCCTCGGCGTCGAAGCGCACCTGCTCGTGCAACGTCCAGCTCGTCGACTGGATTACCCCGCCCTCGATCTGGTTGGCGAGTCCGTCTGGATTGATGATCTGCCCGGCGTCCGCGACGGCATACGCCCGCGGCACGCGCACGACGCCGCTGGCGCGATCCACCTCGACCTCGGCAACCACCGCCACGTAGACCGAGAGATTCTTGTACTTGGCGAAAGCAATACCGCGGCCGCGGCTGCCGTCGCCCTTCTCGCCTTCCTTCCAACCGGCCTTTTTCGCTGCCGCCTCGATCACCGCGCGCGCGCGCGGCTCCTTCATGTGGGCGAGGCGGAAGGCGACGGGATCGGCGCCGGCCTCGAGCGCGAGCTCATCGAGGAAGGATTCCGTGGCAAACACGTTGGCGTAAGCACCGAGTGTGCGTAGCGCCGATACCCGGATCGGCATCGTCTTGATGAAATGATGTACGACGCGCTGACGCGGAAAGTCGTAGAGCGGAAGCGCATTGCGGTCTCCGCCGCCGGCGGGTTGGGGAATTCCGCGCGGCGGAGACGGCGTCTGCGGTTCGGCGAGATACCAGCTGGCCAGGAGATTGTTGCCGCCCGGCTCGCTCGGCCGCGTCGAGTGCGTGTTGCTCCACACGTCGTAGTTCCAGTCGGCGATCTTGCCGTCGACGAGCGCAGCCCTGAGCTTCATGCTCATCGCCGGACCGAACGGCTCCCAGCCGAACTCGTCGCCCCGCATCCATTGCAGGCGCACCGGCCGACCGGGCAGCGCGCGGGCCAAGAGCGCCGCATCGACCGCGACGTCGTCGGCGCCGTTGTGCCCGTAACAGCCCGACCCCTCCACATGCACGCAGCGCAGCGCGGCTGCCGGCATTTTCAGCGCCTTGGCGAGCTCGGCGCGCAGCGGGAAGACGCCTTGGGAATGCGTCCACACCGTCATCTTGCCGTCCTTGAACTCGGCGACCGCGCAGGACGGCCCGATCGAGGCGTGCGACATGTAGGGCTTGGTATAGACCGCCTCGAAGGTGCGGGCGTTTGCAGGCGCGGCACCCTCTTTGACGCCGATCGTCGCATCTTTGCTCGGCAGCGACCTGATCACGTCGAACAGCCGCGCGGGATCGGGCAGCTCTGGCCCCAAGGTCCATTTCGCGCTCTTGAGCAAAGCCTCGCGCGCCCTGATCGCCTGCTCCTCGCGTTCGGCGACCACACCGAGGAACGAGCCGTCGCGCACGACGGCAACGACGCCCGGCATTGCTTTCGCCGCGGCTTCGTCGACGCCGTCGAGCTTCGAGCCGTAGCGCGGCGGGCGGATAACGCGGCCATGCAGCATGCCGGGAAGCCGCATGTCCTGGACGAACGCCGCGCCGCCCGTGACTTTGCCCGGAATATCGAAACGCGAAATGGATTTTCCTACGATCTTGTGCGCGGCGGGCGGTTTCGGCGATGCCTTGGCGCTCGCTTCACGATCGAGACCGGGATTGAGATCGCCGTAACCGACCTTGCGTCCGTCGGGCGCCGCAATCGAGCCGTCAGCGACCGTCAGCTGGTCCGCCGCCACGCCGAGCCGCTTGGCGGCGAGATCGATGAGGATCGCGCGCACTTCGGCGGCGGCCATGCGCAACGCCGTACCGCTGTTCTCGATCGACTGGCTACCGGCGGTCTGTCCCTCGTTCGGCGTCTGGCCGGTATCGCCGGAGATCATCTTGATGCGAGAGAGCGGCAGATCGAGCTCTTCGGCCGCGATCTGCGCGAGCGCGGTGACGATGCCCTGCCCCAGCTCGACCTTGCCGGTGAAAACGGTCGCGCTGCCGTCGGCATTGACGCGGATCCAACCGTCGAGCCGGCGATTGTCCTGCAGACTCCCGGGTAGCCGTTCTTGCCCGCGTGCAAGCTTCGGATCGAGCGAGAAAGCGACGACGATCGCACCGAGGCCGGCGGTGAACTCGCGTCGATTGAAAGCGGGAGCGTTCACGGGTCACGTCCTCCCGTTCGCCTGCGCGGCGCGCAGCACCGCGCGAATGATGCGGTTGTGGGTGCCGCAGCGGCAGAGGTTGCCGGCAAGCGCCGCGCGCACGTCCGGCTCGCTCGGCCGCGGATTGCGGTCGAGCAGCTCCTTCGCCGACATGATCATGCCATTGGTGCAGTAGCCGCACTGGGCCGCCTGCTCCGCGATGAAAGCCTGCTGCAGCGCATGCGGCTTGTCGAGCGAGCCCAATCCTTCGATGGTGGTGATCTCGCTCGTCGTCACCGCGCTGATCGGGGTGACGCAGGAACGCACGGCCTTGCCGTCGATCAGCACGGTGCAGGCGCCGCATTGCGCCAGCCCGCAACCGAATTTCGCGCCGTTGAGCTCGAGATCGTTGCGAAGCACATAGAGCAACGGCGTGTCCGGCTCGGCGGGAACCGAGCGGCTCAGCCCATTGACTTTGAGGTTGATGGCCACGCTTGGCGTCTCCCACGGTCCGCCGACCGGAAAAGGCCGGAAACGGCCGCGCCGTTCTTGTTTAGACCGGTTTTATTGTGCGCCGATGCGGGCGCGGCGTCGAGGCCCTTGTGGAGTGCTGGGCCAAAGCGACGCATCAACGCGCCCTTGAAGTTTAGCTCCCCGTCCCACGTCCTACGAGCACGACACGTCGCCTCGCGCCCAGCTTTCGCGCACGACGGCGCGGAAATCGGCGAACGTTCCGGCCGCGATCGCTGCGCGCATGTCGGCCATCAATGCTTGGTAGTAGGCGAGGTTGATCGTCGTCAGCAGGATTGCGCCGAGCATCTCATTGGCCTTGACGAGGTGGTGGAGATAGGCGCGCGAATAGGCGCGCGCCGCGCTGCTGCTGCTCGCCTCGTCGATCGGGCGCGGGTCGTCGGCGTGGCGCGCGTTCTTGAGATTGATCGGCCCGAAGCGGGTGAAGGCGAGCCCGTGCCGGCCGTTGCGCGTCGGCAAGACGCAGTCGAACATGTCGACGCCGCGTGCCACCGCCTCGACGAGGTCCTCGGGTGTGCCCACCCCCATGAGATAGCGCGGCCGCTCGGCGGGGAGCGCGCAGGCCACGGCCTCGACGATGCGCAGCATCACCTGCTGCGGCTCGCCCACGGCAAGCCCGCCGATGGCGTAACCGTGAAAGCCCATCTCGGTGAGGACACGGGCGCTCTCCGCGCGCAATCGCAGATCGTCACCGCCTTGCACGATTGCGAATAGCGCGGTGCCCCCCGTGTGCTCGAAGGCACGCTTGCTGCGCTCGGCCCAGGCGAGCGAAAGCTGCATGGCGCGTTGGAGTTCGCGCTCGGATGCCGGCAGCTGCAGGCATTCGTCGAGCTGCATGGCGATGTCGGAGCCGAGCAGATGCTGGACCTCGATCGCGCGCTCGGGAGAAAGTTCAACCATGGCGCCGTCGAGGTGGGAGCGGAAGGTCACGCCTTTGTCCTCGACCTTGCGCAGCTGCGACAGCGACATCACCTGGAAGCCGCCGGAATCGGTGAGGATCGCCCGCGGCCAATTCATGAAGCGGTGCAGGCCGCCGAGCGCTGCGATACGTTCGGCGCCCGGACGCAGCATCAGGTGATAGGTGTTGGCAAGCACGATGTCGGCACCGGTTGCCCGCACCGCCTCGGGCGCGAGGCCTTTGACCGTTGCCTGGGTGCCGATCGGCAAGAACGCCGGGGTAGCGACTGCGCCGTGCGGCGTCGCGATCTCGCCGCGGCGGGCAGCGCCATCGGTGGCAAGCAGGCGGAACGCGAAGGCTTCAGGCATCGGTGCGGGCGAGCTACGCTCATCCTTCGTGGGTTGCACTGATACCAGCTCCCCGATCGCGATCATTGCGCAGAAGCTCTATCAAAGCTGCCCGCGTCGTGTCAGGCCTCGAGCAATGTCAGCAGCCCCTTGAGCAATTGCGTCGGGCATGGCGGGCAGCCGCGAATATGCAGGTCGACGGGTACGACGTCGGAGACCCCGCCGACGACCGCGTAGCTGCCGGAAAAAATACCCCCGTCCACCGCGCAGTCTCCGACCGCGACCACCCATTTGGGGTCCGGCGTGGCATTATACGTGCGCTCGAGCGCCTCGCGCATGTTCCTGGTGACCGGCCCCGTCACGAGCAGCACGTCGGCGTGGCGCGGCGAAGCCACGAAGTGCAGCCCGAAGCGTTCGAGATCATAGAAGGCGTTGTTGAGCGCGTGGATCTCGAGTTCGCAGCCGTTGCACGAGCCGGCATCAACCTCCCGAATCGAGAGACTGCGGCCCAAACGCCGCCGCGCGGCACGCGCGACGCTGGCGCCCAACTCGGCAAGCATCTGCTCGTCCTTGACCGGCGCTGCTTCGGTCAGGGGACGGCGCATCAGGCTGTCGAACAAAATCCTGCGCATGTCGTGACCTTAGAGATCGTGCCCGGAATAGGAGCAGTTGAACGACTTGTTGCACAGCGGGAAGTCGGCGACGATGTT
>JAFAHL010000683.1 GCA_019237215.1 Hyphomicrobiales bacterium
ATCGTCGCATCGGCGAGATAGTAGAGGGGTAGGATCAGCGCCGCTGCCACATGGCCCATTGCAGCAAGCTGCATCAACAGCCAGCCGAGTAGAAGCCCAATCGGCAAGCTGCCCACATCGCCAAGAAAGACCTGCGCTACCGGCCTATTGAAGGGCGCGAAGCCGATCATCGCACCAACGAGGGCGGCCGCGAGGAGAGCGGGTAACGGGTCGATCGCGCCGGCAAGGCCGAGTAGGACGATCGCGCCTGTCACCGGTACCACTTCGGCCACGGTCATCCAGTCGATGCCGTCCATGAAATTGACGAGGTTGACGAACCAGACCCCGGCCAAGAAAAGGCACGCGCGCTCGATCGGCCACGGGACTTGCGGCAGAATTTGCAGCTCGTTCGGCAGCGTGGTGATCACAGCCCCGACGGCGATGCATTGCATGGCGAGGCGAACTGCGGCCGGCAACGAACGGATGTCGTCGATCGCGCCGATCACCGCCAGCAACACGGTGGCCGAGATCACGGCCAGGAATTGACCGCTCTGGCCGCGCAGGAGCACGGGCGACAACACGAGCGCACCCCAGGCGGCTACCAGAGTGGCGATCACGACAGCGATGCCGCCGCCTTGCGGCGTCGGTTGGTGATGGGATGAGCGTGGGCTGGGCCGCACCATTGCATAGCGCGCGAGCCATGGCCGCAGGAGCAGCATCAATGCGAAACTTAGGACAAACCCGACGAGAGCCGTCGGTCCGAGCACCCCCAGACGCTCAATGGCTTGCTCAATCATTGTTCTGCTATTCGCCCGATCCGACCGTCCGCACGATAGCATTCCGACGAATAGCGTACATCAAGGCTCGACGATCGCTGTTGCATTTGCCATGGCAAGGCCGGACTCGCTATGTTTCGCCTCGAAGGCCAGACTGGGATCATCATGTCGAACAGGCAGGTTCGGGACCATCGCTTCCGGTTCGGCGACAACTGGCTCGACTTCGCTCGCAGTCTGAGCGCGAGTCAGCTTACCGAGGCAGAACGTTCGCTTCGACGCTCGCTCGAACGCGATACCCTCGCGGGGTTGAGCTTTCTCGATATTGGCTCAGGGAGCGGGCTATTTTCGCTCGCCGCTCGCAAACTCGGAGCGCGCGTGCATTCGTTCGATTTCGATGAGGATTCCGTACTCTGTACCGCAGGATTGCGCGACCGCTATTTTGCCGGGGACGGCGAATGGACGATCGAACAAGGCTCGATCCTGGATGCCGAGTATGTGCGCAGTCTCGGCACGTTCGACGTGGTCTATGCTTGGGGGGTCCTGCATCACACCGGAGCCATGCATGAGGCATTGGGTGCCGCCGCTCGTCTGGTCGCAGCGGGTGGCGTATTCGCATTCGCGCTCTATCATCGCACGCTGATGTGTGACCTTTGGCGGCGGGAAAAGCGGTGGTACAGCGGGGCGTCGTTGGAAGCGCAACGACGCGCGCGTGCCGTCTATGTCGCGCTTTTGCGGACGGCGTTCTTCCTGACGGGTCGTGACTTTCAGTCTCATGTCGCAAACTATCACAGCGTCCGTGGAATGGACTTCATGCATGATGTACACGACTGGATGGGCGGCTATCCCTATGAGTCGATCCTAGCGCCGGAAGTGGACGCGTTGATGCAGCGGCTCGGCCTCGCACGTGTCCACGCCACCGACACACCCTTGACGACCGGGATCTTCGGATCGGGCTGCGACGAGTACCTCTATCGCCGAACCGGCTGAAAGACTCCGAACTCGCGAGTGTCGCTTGCAGCGGGCCCGAAATGCCGGTCCATGGGCGTCCGCGCTTGGCCACGAGGGCGGCGCTCGGCTACACTGCCGGTTTCATCACGTCCAATCAGGCATTGTACTGCTGTGTTCTCGCTTGATCACCTCGACGCAATCAGAGGGGCGGAATTAGACACGATCGCTTCGTTCTTTCCTGTCGGCGTGCGCATTCTCGAAATCGGGGCCGGTACCGGTAAGCAGGCGCTGGAACTGCAGCGGCGCGGCTTCGAGGTTACCGCGATCGAGGTCGCGGATTCGAACTATGCCGCCCACCGCGTTTTTCCGATCAAGGATTACGACGGTCGGACCATTCCGCTGGGGGACGGGAGCGTCGACCTCGTGTTCTCGTCGAACGTGCTGGAGCACGTGGAAGATCTCTCACGCATGCATGCCGAGATCCACCGCGTGCTGGCGCCGGGCGGCGCCTGCATTCACGTCCTGCCGACCCACACGTGGCGGCTTTGGACCACGCTGACGTCCTATCTCGAGGCGATTTCGTTCTTTGTGTCGTCGACGCCACAGCTCCTGCCGCGGTCGGTGCGAAGTGTAACCGAGATGCGGCGATTGCGAGCGGCCTGGTACCGGACTGCCCGGCACACCGTCGGTCTCTGCTTTCCCCGTCGGCACGGTGCGCGCGGAAACGTTATTTCGGAATTGTGGTTGTTCCATCCCCGTTGGTGGCGCCGGAATTTCCAGGACAACGGTTTTGCCGTCCTCGCCGAGGGGCCGGTCGACTTGTTTTATACCGGCGAGGTCTTGTTGGGGCTGCGCCTGGGGCTCACCAAGCGCAAACGTTTGGCACGTGTGCTCGGTAGTTCCTGCCACTTCTTCAAACTTGAACCGGTGCCGCAACGCGCCAAGTGATCCGGTTGATGCAGCTTACGCGTACTCGCGGGCAATTTCTTGCGCCGGCCGCCCCGCAATCAGCTGGCCGAGGGCGCCCTCAGTCCTACGCACCATCGTTTCGAGACTGTAATTCGTGACGATCCTCTCGCGGGCGTTGTTCCGCAAGCCTGGATCTTGCGCGACGCGCTGGTGTAGCCGCCGCCAGGCCGCGCAAAGCAGATCGGGATTTTTTGGCGGGACTACTTCGCCCAGTTCGCCGGTGATCAGGCGCACATCGCCCACGTCGGTAGCCGCCACGGGAACGCCGCAGGCCATCGCCTCGCCGACCATGTTGGAAAATCCCTCGCCGAACGCCGAGGACAAGGTAGCGATGTCGAAGGCGTTGTAAGCCGCTTTCATGTCGCGGACCTCGCGGATCCATACTACTTGGTCGGCAAGTCCAAGCGACTCGGCCAGAGTCGTGAGCCGGAGGCGATAGCCGGCGGGCCCGTCCCCGACGCACACGAAGCGTGCATCGGAATTTTCGCGTGCAAAGCTCGCAGCCGCCTGCAGCAAGTTGGCATGATCCTTCATCGGATCGAGCCGTGCCGCACAACCGATGATGAAGTGTTTGTCGGAGAGGCCCCATGCCGCGCGCATCGCCCGACCGGCGTCCGCATCACTCCGCATCGCATCGGCATCGATGCCGTTCATGATGACCGCGATACAACCCGCGGGCAATCCACGCGTGATTGCGTCAGCCCGCACCGCACGCGCGTTGGCGATGGCGAGGTCGGCGCGCCGAGACAGCCACGCTTCCGACCGGTAGGTGAGGGCGTTCAAGGCGTCGTATTGATCGAGTTGCACGCCGCCGGCGCGCAGCCCGAAGACGAGCTTCGTCTTGAGCCGTGGAGGCAGCAGCAGCGCCGCCAGCGTCGTCTGGGTCGGGAGAAAGGCATACACCAAATCGGGACGTTCGCTCAGAAAGAGCCGCCGCAGTCTCGCGAGCGGGGCGAATGCGTGCCAACGGCTCGACTTGCCGATCGAGAGGACGCGCGCGCCGCTGGCGCCGAGCAGCGTCTCGAGCGCGCCACCGGCGTAAAGCACGATCACCGCCACGTCATGCCCGCGCCGCGCCAGCGCCGCGGCGAGCACGGCGAGTTGGCGCTGGCTGCCGCCGACGGCCAAATCGCGAATGAAAAATGAGACCTTCATTCCCGCCACTAAGCGTACATCGTCGTCCAACCGCAAGGGGAGCTGATCTCCCGACATTTGCTATTTTCAATGACCGCGCTTGCCCGCTCGGCTGGTACCGACCTATGGTCCTCTTTGTCGCCGTCGAGGAGGCGCGCAGTGCAGTATGGCGCGTTCGTCATTTCGCTGGATTTCGAGCTGTTATGGGGCGTGCGCGATAACCGCACCGTTGCGGATTACGGCGCCAATATCCTTGGCGTCCGCGAGGTCATTCCCGCTCTGCTCGATCTCTTTGCCGAACGGAACATTGCCTGTACCTGGGCGACCGTCGGGCTTCTGTTTTTTGCGACAAACACGGCAATGCGCGCGGGACTTCCTGCGCGCAAGCCCCGCTACGCCAATGCGCGAATGTCCTCCTATCATTACCTCGACGAGGTCGGGTCAGACGAGGAGCACGACCCCTATTACTTCGGCCTGTCGCTCATCAAGCGGATTCTCGACCATCCAACCCAGGAGATCGGCACCCATACCTTCTCGCATTTCTACTGCTTGGAAGAGGGCGGCGATATCGCAACCTTCCGGGCCGACCTCGAAGCTGCGCGGACCGTCGCTGGACGGCTCGGGATCAAGCTCGCAAGCATCGTGTTTCCGCGCAACCAAGTCGCTCATCTGTCGGTGTGTCGCGAACTAGGCTTGCGTGCCTTTCGCGGCAACGAACGCGTCTGGTTCCACCGCGCACGGAGCGAGACGGAGCAGAGCCCTCTCGTGCGCGCACCCCGGTTGGCCGACAGCTATCTGCCGATCGCCGGTGCGCACGATCACGAGCCGGTTCTTGTCGATGGCATGGTCGATCTTCCCGCCAGCCGCTTTCTGCGGCCAGTAGGAAAGAGTGCCGTGTTGGAGCGCCTGCGCCTGCGGCGGATCACCTCGGCCATGGAGACGGCGGCCCGTCGCCGAAAGCTTTTTCATCTATGGTGGCACCCGCACAATTTCGGGGTCGATTTACAGGAGAACTTGGCGTTTCTGCGCGCCATCCTCGATTGCTTCCGCGACTTACAAGAACGCTACGGCATGCGATCGATGACGATGGCGGCGCTCGCCGACGACGTTCTTCATGCCCACGGACAGAGTAGCGGTGCCGACGGCTGAACGCGAGATCGGCCGCCGCATTGGGCCGCTTGATCTTGCTCCATGCCCCCAATTTCCGTCACGGCCGACACGACAATTTGCTACGCTCGGCTGCAAGCGCTGCGCGCGAACGAGGGATAGGTTGTCAAATCCGCTGCGGCTGCGTATCGAGTAGTATGACAAATCGCAGACGATCAACCTCCGTGGACATGAATTCTGACGAGAAGTGGTCACGGCGCAGAGCCGTCGAAGTCCACGATGAAACTGCAGACGGATTTTTTGCCGAGTATCGCGGCGACAATATCTTCGACTCTCCCTTCCGGTATGGCCGCCATTTCATCGATCGCGCGTGGGCGCGCTGCGTATCGCAACTGCCGCAC
>JAFAHL010000002.1 GCA_019237215.1 Hyphomicrobiales bacterium
TTTTCGACATCGCCCCGCCGCAGCTTGAAATCGAGCGCGATGTTGGTGCCCTTGCGGCCCTTGAGATGCTTGAGGTCGGCGAAGGTGCCGGCCGGCTTGAGCTCCTCGTGCACCAGCGTCTTGTTGTCGGCGGCCTCGACCTCGTCGAAGATCGCCGGCAGCTCCTCGTATTCGGCGACGATGAGCTGCGCCGCCTCCTCGGCGACGTGGGGGTCGGCGGCGAGCACCACCGCGACTGGCTCGCCGACGAAGTGCACCTTGTCGATCGCCAGGATCGGCTGGTCGTGGAATGCCGGCCCGTAATAGGGGGAGGGGATGACCTTGCGCACGTCTTCTGACGTGACGACGCGATGCACCCCGGGCACGTTTTTCGCGGCGCGCGTGTCGATCGACCTGATGCGGCCATGCGCGACGGTGCTGCGGAAGATCTTGGCGTGCAGCATGCCGGGAAGCCGCATGGTGTGGGTGTATTCGGCGCGCCCGGTGACCTTGTCGCGCGCCTCGAGCCGCGGGAGCGAGCGCCCGACTTGCGCGCCGACCGGGGCGTCTTGCATGGTGTCCGTTGCCATCAGTGGGTCGCTCCGCTGCCGTCGAGGGCCGCTCGCACCGCGCGCGCGACATAGACGCGCGTGAGTTCGCGTTTGTAGGCGGCCGAGCCGCGCACATCCGAGATGCACTCGGCTTCGTCGGCGGCGGCGTCGCCGGCGCGCGCGAGAGTTCTGTCATCGATGGTCGCGCCGATAAGCGATCGTTCGGCAGCCTTCAGACGCGTGGCTTTCTCGGTCGCGGCGCTGACGACGACGCGCGCGGACCTGACCGTCGCGCCTTCGGCCTCGAGCGCAACCGCGACGCCGAGCGCCGGCCAGTCCTCGGCCGAGCCGGTGGTGACCTTGAGATAGGCCGCGCGCGATCGGCTTTGCGCCGGGATGCGCAGCTCGGCGATCAGCTCGTTCTTCGCCAGCACCGTTTCGAAATAGCCGGCGAAGAGGTCTTCGACCGCGATCGTGCGCTCGCGCGTGCGCGCGCCTTCGCGTCCCATCACCGCGACCTCGGCGGCGAGCGCAATGAGAACGGGCGGCAAGTCCATGTGCGGATCGCCGTGCGCGAGATTGCCGCCGACGGTCGCCACGTTGCGCACGCGGATGTTGGAGAGGCGCCGCATGGTGCGCGTGATCACCGGGGCGGCCCGCGCCACCTCGGGCGAGCGCTCGACCGCCGCGAGCGGCGTCATGGCGCCGATGGTGAGTGCGCCGTCCTTTCCCGCCGCGACGCTCGAATAGCGCGCGGCGAGCCTACGCAGGCTCACCAAGCGCGTGGGGCGAAATACGCCCGCCTTCATCATCAGCATCAGCGCGGTGCCGCCGGCGATCGGCCGCACCGTGGGATCGTCGGGGTCGAGCAGTGCGATGGCTTCATCCAGCGAAGCGGGCTCGACGAGGTCGAATGGAGTCATGGCGTGGTCTCGGACGTGAACTTCGAATCGGCAAACGCCGCCCGCATGCGCTCGGCGAAGAGCCTTTCCATCTCCTTGGCCTTGGCGCGCAGCACCGGCTGGCCGAGGCTGCCGAGCTTGCCGGTCAGCGCCGCCTCGATCTCGTAGCTTACCTTGGTGCCGCCGTCGTCCTCCATCAGCCGAGTCAGCGAGCGGGCAGTGAGCCGTCCGACGATGCCGAGCGGCGTTCCCTCGATCTTGGCCTCGATCTCGCGCGGCGGATCCGCCCGCGCCACCTCGACCGCGACGTTGAACTTGAATTTGAGGTACGCGACCTTGGTGTCCAATACCGCGGTGTAATGGTCGCCGTCGATTTCGTTCAAGTCCTGCACGCCCTCGACGCAGGACGCGAAGAAGCGCGCATCGCGCAGCTTAGCGAACACCGCCGCCCGCGGCGCCTTGAGGTAGATGTCGCCGGCGAACTTCATGGTCGCGTCACCGGCGCGGCGCGCGCGCCTGTTTTCACGTCTGGCGAACGGTATTGCACGCGAACGATAAACCCCGGCGGAACGGTCCATGAGGATGGGACGATGTGAGGACCGCGGCAAGAATAGTCGCGCATCGACCGCAGGAGGTCAAAACGCGGGCCTGCCGACCGCCATGTCGGTTGGTCCCGGGATGGACCCCGGGCAGCCAAGCGACCGGTCTGGCTGCATCCGGGCCGCACCTGGGCGGCTCTTTGGGGATGTTTTTTCGGCAAAGCGGTGCTATTTTACCAAGATTAAAAATCAAAGTTCCCGGAACGGATGGGCCGCCCCGGCGTTGACTGCGCGCTCAAGAGACGATTGAGGCGAAATCGACAACGGAACGAGGAACGCCATGTGGATCTCGCTTTTTACGCTCGCATGCGGGGCCGCCGTTTGTCTGAGCGTCGCAGCCATTCTGATGGAGCGCGGCGGGCAGCCCCTGCGCCGGTAGCGAAATCGAACGTGGCAGGACCTGAGCGGCGGGCGGCCCCGGGCCGCCCGCCTTTGTTGTGCGGACGGTCAACATTTGCGTGGCGCCGACGCGTCCGCTTTGCGCCTCCCGCGGCGGGCGATTGTCCTTTTGCCCAAATTATCGTCTCTTAAGCCCGTCGGGCCGCCCATAGACCATCGGCGCGGCACGTGCCCTCGCCCCGGCACAGCGCGTTGCAGACGCGCGTGAACGCGCTGACGGCGGGGAGAGGGCACAATGGTGTTGCCATGACGTCAATTGGGTGAGGGCGCTCTCGCGTCGCGCCCGTTGCAACCAGCGGAAAAGCCATGTCCTCGTCTCTGCTGATGACGCGGCGCTTCGCGCCCCTGTTCTGGACCCAGTTTTTCGCGGCATTCAGCGACAATTTCCTCAAGACATCGCTGGTTTTTCTTCTGCTGTTCCATATCGGCGGCGCGGACGCCGAGGCGCTGATTACGCTCGCCGCCGCGGTATTCATCGCGCCCTACTTTTTTCTCTCCGCGCTCGGCGGCGAGCTTGCCGACCGCTACGACAAGGCCAAGGTGGCGCAGCGGCTCAAGCTGACCGAGATCGGCATCGCGGTCATCGCCGTCGTCGGCTTTGGCCTGCATTCGGTGCTGTTGCTGTTCTTCGCGCTGTTTCTCTTCGGCGTGATCGCCGCGCTTTTCGGCCCGATCAAGTACGGCATCCTTCCCGACCATCTCGCCCGCTCCGAGCTTCCCTCCGGCAACGCGCTGGTGGAGAGCGCGACCTTCATCGCCATCCTGCTCGGCACCATCGTCGGGGGCATGGCCGCCAAGGACGGCGGCGACCCCGCCCACTTCGCGTTCCTGATGATCGTGTTCTCGTTGCTGTGCTGGGGCGCGAGCCTGCTCATTCCGCCCACGGGGCAAGCTGCGCCCGATCTGAAGGTGCAGAAAAACGTCCTGCGCTCGACCGTGGGATTGCTGAACTTTCTGCGCGAGGATCCGCGGCTGTGGTGGGGCGCAGTGGTGACGAGTTGGTTCTGGCTTGTCGGCGCGGTCGCGCTCTCGCTGATGCCGCCGCTGGTGAAGAACGTGCTCGGCGGCAACGAGGAGGTGGTGACCAGCTGCCTAGCGATTTTTTCGATCTCGATCGCCATCGGCTCGGGACTTGCGGCCTGGCTCGCCGCCGGGCGGATCATTCTGTTGCCGACGCTGATCGGCGCCGTGCTGCTGGGCTTGTTCGCCATCGACCTCGGCTTCTCGACGCTCGGCGCGCCGCCGATTCCACGGCTGGATGGCTATGTCGCCATTTTCGCGAGCGTGCGCGGCATTCGTTTTGGGCTCGATCTCGCAGGGCTCGCCATCGCCGGCGGCCTGTTCATCGTGCCGACCTTCGCGGCCGTGCAGGCCTGGGCCGGCGCCGACCGCCGCGCGCGCGTGGTGGCCGCCGTCAACGTGCTCAATGCCGCGTTCATGGCGGGGAGCACGGTGATCGTGGCGCTTCTGCAGACCGCGGGCATGACGACCTCGCAGCTGTTTTTATTGCTCGGGGTGGCTAGCCTCCTGGTCGCCGTCGCCATCGGCCGCACCATGCCGGCGAGCGCGCTCAGCGATGCGCTCTCCATCCTCTATCGCACCCTGTTCCGGATGGAGGTGAAAGGCATCGACAATCTCAACAATGCCGGCCCCAACCTGATCATCGCCCTCAACCATGTGAGCTTCCTCGACGCTGGTCTGGCGCTGTCGCTGCGCAACCGCAAGCCCGTCTTCGCCATCGACGTCGGGATCGCGCAGCGGTGGTGGGTGCGGCCGTTCGTGAAGCTCACCGACGCGAGGCCGCTCGATCCGCTCAAGCCGATGGCGGTGCGCTCCCTGATCGGAGAGGTGAAGGCGGGCAATGCGCTGATCATCTTTCCGGAAGGGCGCATCACCGTCACCGGCAGCCTGATGAAGGTCTATGACGGTGCGGCCTTGATCGCGGACAAGGCCGATGCCGAGATCGTGCCCGTACGTATCGAAGGCCTGGAGCAGACGCCGTTCAGCCGGCTCAAGCAGGGTCAGGTGCGCCGGCGCTGGTTTCCCAAAGTGACGGTCACGATTCTCGAGCCGGTGAAGCTCACCGTCGACCCCGAGCTCAAGGGCCGCAAGCGCCGGCAGGCCGCGGGCGCGGCGCTCTACGGCATCATGTCCGATCTCGTGTTCCGCACCACCTCGACCGACCGCACGGTGGTCGAAGCGGTGATGCAAGCCGCCGAAACGCACGGCCGCCACCGCGTCGCGATCGAAGACCCCGTGACCGGCGCGCTCACCTACAAGCGCCTGCTCCTCGGCGCCGCCATCCTCGGGGCCAAGCTCATGCCGCTGGCCGCCGAGGGGCGCGCCATCGGCGTCATGCTGCCGAATGCGAACGGCGCGGTGGTGACGATTCTGGGCCTGATGACGGCGGGCCGTGTGCCGGCCATGATCAACTTCACGGCCGGCGCGGCCAATATCCTCGCCGCGTGCAAGGCCGCGCAAATCGACACCATCCTCTCGTCTCGGGCTTTCATCGACAAAGGCAGGCTCACCAACTTGATCGCGGCGATCGAGAAGGCGGTCAAGATCGTCTATCTCGAGGACATTCGCGCCAGCATCACGGCCGGCGACAAGATCCGCGGCCTGCTCAACGCCGGCAAACCACTGGTCGAGCGCAAGCCCGACGATTGGGCCGCGATCCTGTTCACGTCCGGCTCGGAAGGCGTGCCCAAGGGGGTCGTGCTCTCCCACCGCAACATGCTGGCGAACGCCGCGCAGGGCGCCGCCCGCATCGATTTCGGCCGCGAGGACAAAGTGTTCAACGTGCTGCCGATGTTCCATTCGTTCGGGCTCACCGTCGGCGTGATCCTGCCGCTGGTCTTCGGCGTGCGCGTCTATCTCTATCCCTCGCCGCTGCACTACCGCACGGTGGCGGAACTGATCTATGGGGTGAACGCCACCATCATGTTCGGCACCGACACGTTCCTGGCGGGCTATGCGCGGGCGGCGCACCCTTATGATTTCCGCTCGCTGCGCTACATCCTGGCGGGCGCGGAGCCGGTCAAGGAAACGACCCGGCGCACCTACATGGAGAAGTTCGGGCTGCGCATTCTCGAAGGCTACGGCGTCACCGAGACCGCGCCGGCGCTCGCGTTGAACACGCCGATGTTCAACAAGTTCGGCACCGTCGGGCGTGTCCTGCCCGGCATGGAGGCGCGCCTGGAGAAGGTCGAGGGAGTCGAGGAGGGCGGCCGCCTCTACGTGCGCGGACCGAACGTGATGCTCGGCTATCTCAAGGTCGAAAATCCCGGGGTGCTCGAGCCGCCGCCCGAAGGCTGGCATGACACCGGCGATATCGTCACCATCGATGAGGAGGGCTTCGTCACCATCAAGGGCCGCGCCAGGCGATTCGCCAAGGTCGGCGGCGAAATGATCTCGCTCGCCGCGGTCGAGGCGCTGGCGTCGGAGCTATGGCCGAATGCGCTCTCCGCGGTCGCCGCCGTGTCCGACCCGCGCAAGGGCGAGCGGCTCATTCTGCTCACCCAGCAGAAGGGCGCGACCCGGGCCGATTTTCACGCCTTCGCCAAAGCAAAGCACGCATCCGATCTGATGAGTCCGTCCGAGGTCTGGGTGCTCGACAAGCTTCCCGTGCTCGGCAGCGGCAAGGTCGACATGATGGCCGTGGGCAAACTCGTGGAGGAGCGCCTCGGCGCCAAGCCGGAACCGATGGCGCGCGCGAGCGCATGACCCACGCCTCCGCAGCGTGGCCGCCGCTGCCGCCGCGGCTCAAGCCGATCGTGGAAGCGGAATATCCGCGCTACAGCGCGGCCGAGATGGCGCGCCGCCGCGCCGCGGTCGAGGCGGCGCTTGTCGCAGCGGACTGCGACCATCTCGTGTTTTACGGGGCGAACCGCGCCGGGTCGGTGGTGCAATGGCTCACCCAATGGCCGGCGACGGTGGAGGCGATCGGCGTGTTCACGCCGCGCGAGCGCGACGCGCTGTTCGTACAATGGATCAATCATGCGCCGCTGGCGAAGCGGCTCGCCGCCGAGGCCGATGTGGCCTGGGGCGGCGAATCGTCCATGCGTGCCGTCATCGCGGCGCTCGAAAAGCGCGGCGCGTGCGAAAATCGCGTCGGGGTCATCGGAGCGATAAACTTCGCCCAGTATGGAGCGCTCGCGACGCGCTTCGGCAACATCGTCGACCTCAATCGCGCGTATACCCGGCTGCGGCGCGTGAAGTCGCAGGAAGAGATCGACTGGCTGCGTATCGGCGCCTGGCTCAGCGATCGCGGCATGGCCGGGCTGCGCGACGGGATCGCGGTCGGCCTTGACGAGCGTGCGCTCGGCGATCTGATCGAGCGCGCCTATATGCGCGAGGGCGGCACCAACGTCATCCATTTCATTGGCGCGACCTCCATGCACGATCCGCAACTGGGCGTGCCGGCACAGTTTCCCTCGACGCGGCGCGTGGCGAAAGGCAACATCGTGTTCGCCGAGATCAGCGCGGCGTTTTGGGATCATTCCGGACAGGTGCTGCGCAGCTTCGCGGTCGGCGAGGAGCCGCCGCCGCTCTACCGCGCGCTGCACGCCGCCGCCGACGCCGCCTTCGCCGCGGTCGCCGCGGTGCTCAAGCCCGGCGCAACGCCGGCGCAAGTGATCGAGGCCTCAGGCGTGATCGAAGACGCGGGCTTCACCATCATCGACGATCTCCTGCACGGCTATGGCGGGGGCTATTTCCCGCCCATCCTCGGCAGCAAGAGCCGGCCCGCGGGGCCCGTTCCGGCAGAGCCGTTCGAAGCCGGCATGACGGTTGTGGTTCAGCCCAACGTGGTCACGCGCGACGGCAAGGCGGGCGTGCAGACGGGCGAGCTTTTGCTGATCACGAACGCCGGCGTCGAGCGGCTGCACGCATTCCCGCGCGGCTTCGCGCAGGTGTGACGCTTGCGTGCGGTGAGGGGTCAGTATTTGGGATCACTCCGCCGCCTGGGCCTTGGCGCTGGTCTTCGCCCAATAGTCCGGGGCCTGTTTCGAGCGCTCAAGCGCGTTCGCGGTCTCGAAGCCCGGCGCCATCGACGCATCGGTGCCGGCGAGAATCTGGTGATGCTCGATGTTAAGCGTGCGCAGCCAGCGCTGCTGCCCCATGGTCAGCGCGACGAAATAGCCGATCTCGACCAGCTCGGGCTCGCTGAAGTGCTCGTGCAGCCGAGCCCAGAACTTGTCGTCGACCGGCAGATCCCAGGTGATCGCCTCGGCGTAGGACAGCGCTGCCTTCTGCCGCTCGTCGTAGCGGCTCGAGCTCTCGAAGTTGATGAGATCGCGGTAGTCGTCCTCGACTATGCCTTGCTTCGCCGCCTTGATCGAGCGCTGGTTGCCGCAGAACTCGCACAGCACCGAACGCGAGACGTAGATGCGGCAGAGCTCCTTGATGCCGTGGTCGGCGACGCCGTTCTTGAACACATCGCGCCACGAATTGGCGAAGGACCAGAACACGGCCGGCACATGGGCGCGGATCGCCTGGCTTTCCGGACGCGGGGTGCCTTCGCGGGCGCAGCGGTCGAACTCCGCACGCATGGCCGCGTCCTCGACCTTGGCGGGGTCGACGTAACTGATCCGTGGCTTCGACATCGATGCTTCTCCGCTTCCTCCTGCGCCTCAAAGGTCGAGGCGGATACGCTTTATTCACCATCCCCCGCACGCTCGTTCGCATGTTGCCGCATGGCCACAATGCGATCAACCGCGCTCGCGCGTTGTTGAACCGCCTGTTTTTCC
>JAFAHL010000053.1 GCA_019237215.1 Hyphomicrobiales bacterium
CGAGCCGGGCGAGCGCGACTTTCGCGTCGCGGGCGGCGCGCATCAGGCGGTGCCGGTGCGCACCGAGGTGATCGTGCGCACGGGCGGCGGCGGCGGCTGGGGCGATCCGCTCGCGCGCGATCCGATGGCGGTGCGCGCGGACGTGCAGGAGGAGTTCATCTCCGTGCGCTCGGCGCGCGAGCACTACGGGGTCGTGCTGCGGGATGATCTTACGGTCGACCACTCTGCAACCGAACGCGCGAGAAATGCAATAAGATCGGCGCGAGGAAACGCAAAGCAGGGGGTGAAGGGATGAGTCTGTCCAGCGTCATTGCCGGGCATAGCGCCCGGGCATGACGATCCGGGTCGATCGTATGACTTCGAGCACCGTCGCGATCGGGATCAGGGGCGTCTCGCATCAATTCGGCGAGGAGGGCGACGCCCGATACGTGCGCGCGTTGCGCGACACCTCGCTCGACGTCGCGCGCGGCGAGCTCCTTTGCCTGATCGGGCCGAGCGGCTGCGGCAAGTCGACCCTGCTCAACGTCATCGGCGGGCTGATGGCACCCACGGCCGGCGCGGTGGAAGTCGCAGGCAAGCGGGTCGCGGGGCCGATGCCGCGCGATATCGCCTTCGTGTTCCAGGAGAACGCGCTGTTTCCGTGGAACACCGTGTTCGAGAACGTCAACCTCGGCATGCTGTTCCAGGGCGTGCCGCGTGCCGAGCGCGAGGCGCGCGCGCAGCGCGCGCTTGCGGCCGTCGGGCTCGAGGACTTCGCGCAGCACTATCCGGCGCAGCTCTCCGGCGGCATGCGCCAGCGCGCCGCGCTCGCGCGCGCGCTCAGTCTCGAAACCGGCATTCTGCTCATGGACGAGCCATTCGGCGCGCTCGACGAGCAGACCCGCATGGTCCTCGGTGAGGATCTCTCGGTGCTGCTCGCCCGCGCCGACAAGACCATCGTGTTCGTGACCCACAGCCTGGGCGAAGCCACGTTTCTCGCCGACCGCGTCGCAGTGTTTTCCGCCCGCCCGGGCACCATCAAGGAGATCATCAAGATCGACGAACCGCACCCGCGTAAGCCCGATTTCGTGACCTCGGCCAAGTTCACCGCCATCCGCAACGAGCTCTACGCCCTGCTGCACGACGAGATCCGCAAGACGGTGGCCGAAACATCGGTGAGTGCCGCGCGCGAGGGAGTGCCGTGACACCGTCCGGCAAGGAACGCGAGGGGCGCCTCGCCAGCCGCGCGGTTCAAGCCGCGTTCCTGATCGCGCTCATTGCGCTCTGGTATCTCGCCACGACTCGCTGGCGCGTGAGTCCGCTGCTTCTCCCCAACCCGGTGGCGGTGCTGCGCGATTTCTGGGAGATCCTCAGGACCGGTGAATTCATCGGCGATCTCACCGTCACGCTGACCGAACTCGCCGCCGCCTTTGCCATCGCGGCAAGCTGCGGGGTCGTCGTCGGCTACCTCATCAGCCGGTCGCAGTATCGCATCCGCGTATTCGAGCCGCTGTTCGCCGGCATCTACTCGGTCCCGATCATTCTGCTCCTCCCGCTCTATGTCCTGTTCTTCGGGCTCGGACCCGCCTCCAAGATCGCGCTCGGCGCGACCATCGGCTTCTTTCCCATTGCGCTCAACACCATCGCCGGCTTCGGCTATGTCGATAAGATGCTCGTGGTCGCGGCCCGCTCCATGGGCGCATCCGACGTCCAGCTCTTCCGCTACGTGCTGCTGCCCGCGGCGCTGCCGATCGTGCTGACCGGGATGCGCATGGGATTTACCGTGGCGCTGCTCGCCATCATCGGCAGCGAGACCATCGCCTCGCTCGCCGGGCTCGGCCACCGCATCGTTCATCTCGCCGAAGCCATGGAGATGGCGCCGATGTTCGCCTATATCGCCTTCGTCGTGGCGATCGCCGCGATCCTCAACATGCTCGTATCCGCGCTCGAAGCGCGGGGAAGGCGCCCGTGACGACCGCGAGCGCATGGCGGCGGGCGCTGCGGCGGCCGTGGGTCGCGCGCATCGCCGTCGTCCTTCTCCTGCTCGCCTTCTGGGAGGTCGCCGCGCGCTGGTGGGTGGACCCGATATTTCTGAGCCCGCCGTCGCGCGTGTTCGCCGCGTTGCCGGCGGTATTCGACACGCGCGGGGTGCCCGCGGCCTTGCGGGTCACGTTCTGGGAACTCGCCGTCGCCTTCGCGCTCTCGGTCGTGATCGGGGTTGCGATCGGCCTTGCCGTCGGGCTCAAACCGTTCGCGCGCAAGAGCTTCATGCCGATCATCCTCTTGCTCTACGGCACACCGCAGGTCACCATCCTGCCGCTGTTCATCCTCTATTTCGGCATCGGCCCCGCCTCCAAGATCGCCTTCGGCGTGAGCCACGGCTTTTTTCCCATCGTCATGACCATCGTCGCGGGCGTACAGAACATCAAGCCGATCCTGCTCACGAGCGCGCGCGCTATGGGTGCGAGCCGGTGGCAAACGCTGCGCTACGTCGTGTTCCCTCACATGATCCCGAGCTTCTTCGCCGGCATGCGGCTCGCCATGACCGGCGTGCTGCTCGGCGTACTGCTGGCCGAGCTTTACGTCTCGACCGCGGGCATCGGCTATTTCACCACGCTGTTCACGCAGAACTTCGATCCGACTCGGCTCTTGGGCCTCATCTCGGTGCTCGCCGTCATGGCGATCGTGCTCAACGAGATCGTGCGGACGGCCGAGCTGCATTTCGGCCGTTGGCACACCGATTGAGGGAGAGTGGTCGATGACGGGAAAGCTCAAGCTCACCGTCGCGTGCGGCGACTACGAGATCGTGCGCGCGCTCAAGGAGGGCGCGGTCGAAGCCGCCGGCCTCGACCTCGTCATGCTCACCGACATGGGGCCGCGCGAGCGCCACTGGCGCATGGCGCGCAGGGTCGAGTTCGACGTGTGCGAGGCCAATGTCGGCGCCTATTTCATGGAGCGCGACCAGGGCGCCGCGCTGGCGAGCGAAGCGAGCGGCCAGCGCGGCAACTCTATAGTGCGCGCGCCGGACACTCGCCCTGAACCGGGCTCGTCGGCGCGCGCATCGCTCACCGCCATCCCGGTGTTCCTGCATCGGCGCTTCCGCCACGGCTTTCTATTCGTCAACGCCGCGGCCGGCATCCGCGCGCCGAAGGACCTGATCGGCAGACAAGTGGGCGGCACGAATTTCCAGCCCGCCTCCAACATCTGGATGCGCGGCATCTTGCAGGACGAATACGGCCTGCCGCACCGGCAGGTGACCTGGGTGGTCGAGCGCAGCGAGGACGTGGCCTTCACGCCACCCAGGGATCTGCGCATCGAGATGATCTCGCCGGGGAAAAAGCTCGACCTCATGCTGGCGGAGGGCGAGATCCCCGCCATGCTCTCGCCCGAGCTGCCGCGCCTGTTCCGCGCGGGCGACCAGCGGATCGTGCGCCTGTTTCCCGACTACAAGGACCTCGAGCTCGCCTATTTCCGCAGGACCGGAATATTCCCGATCATGCACGTCACCACCATCAAGCAGGAGATCGTCGACAAATTTCCCTGGGTGCCGACCAACCTCACCAAGGCCTTCGAGGCGGCGAAAGCGATCGCCTATCGGCGCATCGCCAATCCCCGCGTGGTGCCGCTCGCCTGGGTGCGCACCGCGCTCGAAGAGCAGGAGCAGA
>JAFAHL010000119.1 GCA_019237215.1 Hyphomicrobiales bacterium
GGGCGCCGACAACATTCGCAACGTCACGGGCTCGCCCACCGCGGGCATCGATCCGCAGGAGCTGATCGACACCCGGCCCTACGCGCGCGAATGGCATTTCCACATCCTCAACGAACGCGCGCTCTACGGCCTGCCGCGCAAGTTCAATGTCGGCTTCGACGGCGGCGGCATCATTCCCGTGCTGGAGGATACCAACGATATCGGTTTCCAAGCGGTCGAGGTGAAGGAAGGCTGCGAGGTCGCGCCCGGCGTGTGGTTTCGCCTGATGATCGGCGGCATCACCGGGCACCGGGACTTCGCGCGCGAGACCGGCGTGGTGGTGAAGCCCGCCGACGCCACCAAGGTGGCCGATGCCATCGTGCGCGTATTCATCGATCATGGCGACCGCACCGACCGCACCAAGGCGCGGCTCAAATACGTCATCGATCGCTTCGGCCCCGACAAAGTGTCGGGGCTGGTCGAGGAAAAACTCGGCCGCAAGCTCGATCGCGTGGCCGGCGGGGCAATCGCGCCGCGTCCGCCGTTCGACCGCACCGCCCATATCGGCGTGCATCCGCAGAAGCAGCCCGACCGCAATTGGGTCGGCGTCGTCCTCCCGGTCGGCAAGATGACCGCCGATCAGATGCGAGGGCTCGCGCAGATCGCACGCGACCTCGGCGACGGCGACATTCGGCTCACGGTCTGGCAGAACCTGATCATCTCCGGCGTGCGCTCGGAAAACGTGAAGGCGGCGCAAGCAGGCATCGAAGCGCTCGCCCTCTCCACCAGCACGAACGCGATTCGCGCGGGACTCGTTGCCTGCACCGGCAATGTCGGTTGCAAGTTCGCCGCCTCCGACACCAAGCGGCACGCCGAGGAGATCGCGCGCTGGTGCGAAAGCCGCGTCGCGCTCGATGGCCCCATCAACATCCATCTCACCGGATGCCATCATTCCTGCGCGCAGCATTACATCGGCGATATCGGCTTGCTCGCCTGCAAAGTTCAGACCTCCGAAGACGGCGATACGGTCGAGGGCTACCACATTCACGTCGGCGGCGGATTCGGCGCTGACGCGGCGATTGCGCCGGAGATCTACCACGACGTCAAAGCCGAGGATGCGCCGAAGATCGTCGAGCGCATGCTCAAGGCCTATCTCGCGCACCGCGCGTCGCCGCGGGAAAGCTTTCTCGCTTTCACCCGCCGGCACGAGATCGATGCGTTGCGGTCTCTCATCGAAGACGAGGTGGCCGGATGACCCTGCCGCCGCGCGCCTCGCTGCCGTCGCTCATTCCGGAGAGCGCGCCCTTCAGTGCCGAGCAGCGCGTGTGGCTCAACGGCCTGTTCGCTGGGCTGCTCGCGCTCGAAGACGGCATCACTCCGCTGTCGTTGGAGCAAGCGGCGGCGCTGCTGCCGGGCGCGCTCGATCTCGCGGCGCCCACCATTTCGACCGGCGAGGACGACGACGGCGCGCCGTGGCACGACCCGGCCATGGCGCTTGCCGATCGCATGAAGCTCGCCGAAGGCCGTCCGCTGCGCCGGCGCATGATGGCAGCGATGGGACAACAGGACTGCGGACAATGCGGATACAACTGTCAGGACTATTCGGACGCCATCTTCTTGCAAAAGGAGGAGCGACTGAATCTTTGCGTGCCCGGTGGCAAAGAAACCACCCGCGCGCTCAAGACGCTGCACCAGGAGCTCGGCAAGGCCCCGGCGTCGGCCGAAACGCCGAGCAAGACCCCTACGCCTGCCGCTGCTACGGTTGCACCGGCCGGCGCGCGGGGATGTTCGCGCGAGTGCCCGACCGCGGCGCGCTTTCTGTCGCGCACGCGCCTCAACAAGGCGGCCTCCGAGAAGGAGACCTGGCATATTGAGTTCGATCTGACGGCGACCGGCGTCGATTATGCGGTCGGCGATGCCTTTGGCGTGTTCCCGAGCAACGATCCCGTGCTCGCCGACGCCGTGATCGCGGCGCTCGCGGCCCCGCCCGATTTCCCAATCGGCGGCCGGGCGCTGCGCGACGTGTTGATCGACGGCGTCTCGCTCGGCGCCGCCCCCGACATGCTGTTTCAGCTCTTCTCCTATATCACCGGCGGCGAGCGGCGGCAGAAGGCGAAAGCGCTCGCCGCCGGCGAGGATCCGGACGGCGACGCCGCCACGCTCGACGTGCTCGCGGCGATCAAGAAATTTCCCGGCGTGCGTCCCGATCCGGAAGCATTCGTCGAGGCGCTCGATCCGCTGCAGCCGCGGCTCTATTCCATCGCGTGCTCGCCGAGGGTTGATCGCCACCGCATGGCGCTTTGCGTCGATGCGGTGCGCTACCCGATCAATGGCCGCACGCGGCTCGGCGTCGCGTCCACCTTCCTCGGCGAGCGCGTACGCCCCGGAGACACGGTCAACGTCTTCGTCCAGAAGGCGCAGCACTTCGGTCTGCCGGCCGATCCCTGCGTGCCCATCATCATGATCGGTCCCGGCACCGGCATCGCGCCGTTCCGCGCCTTCCTGCACGAACGCATGGCGAGCAAAGCGCCCGGGCGCAACTGGCTGTTCTTCGGCCACCAGCGCCGCGATTGCGATTTCTTCTACGAGGACGAGCTCGCTGGCATGAAGGCCGCGGGCACGCTGACCCGGCTCTCGCTCGCCTGGTCGCGCGACGGCGCCGAGAAGTTCTACGTCCAGGATCGCATGCGCGAGGTCGGCCGCGAGCTGTGGGCTTGGCTCGCCGATGGCGCGCACGTCTACGTCTGCGGCGATGCCAAACGCATGGCTAGGGACGTCGAAGCCGCGTGGGTCGAGATCGTTGCGGCGCACGGTGCGCGCACCACCGACGAGGCGATTGCGTTCGTCGCCAATCTGAAAAAGTCCGGGCGCTATCAGCAGGACGTATATTGATGTCCGCGATCGAGGGCCGACACGATCCCTCGCCAGCGCATCCGCCGCGCATGCAAGCACTGGCGCGGCTGCCGATCTTCCTGGCGCTTGCCGGCAAACGTGCGCTGGTCGCCGGCAACGGGGCGCCGGTGGCATGGAAGGCGGAGCTGTTGGCGGCGGCCGGCGCCGATGTCGCGGTCTTTGCCGAGCGGCCGTGCGAGGAGCTGCGCAGCATCCCGGCACACCTTCCTCGCGCAGCGATCGCGCTGCAACAGCGGGCGTGGCGGATCGAGGATTTTGCCGGCGCTGCCGTCGCCGTCGGCGGCTTCGAGGATGCGGCCGAGGCCGAGCGCTTCAGCCGCGCCGGGCGCGCGGCCGGCGTTCCGGTCAATGTGATCGACCGGCCCGCTTATTGCGATTTTTCCTTCGGCGCCATCGTCAATCGCTCGCCGCTCGTCATCGGAATTTCGACCGACGGTGCGGCGCCGGTCTTCGCCCAGGCGATCCGCACCAAGCTCGAGACGATGATCCCGCGCGGCTTTGCCCGCTGGGCCAACGCCGCCCGCCGCTGGCGCCAAGCGGTGCAATCCTCGGGACTTTCGCCGTCTGACCGGCGGCGGTTTTGGCAGGCGTTCGCGGCCTTTGCGGTCGGCAATCCACAGCGCGAACCCGCGCCATCCGATCTCGACGCACTGCTGCGCACAACCGAGGACCAAGCCACTGTCGCCGAAGCCGGCAGCATCACGCTGATCGGCGCCGGCCCGGGCGATGCCGAGCTGCTCACGCTGCGCGCGGTACGCGCGCTGCAGTGCGCCGACATCATCCTGATCGACGATCTCCTCGCGCCGGACATTCTCGACTTCGCCCGGCGCGAGGCAAAGGTGGCGCTGGTCGGCAAGTCCGGTCGCTTCAAGGCTGGTCGCTTCAAGACTGGTCGCTTACAGCAGGACGAGGTCACGCTGATGATCGCGCTCGCCAAGGGCGGCAGGCGCGTGGTGCGGCTCAAGTGGGGAAGCTCGCCGACGTCTGGCCGCGAGGAGATCGCGGCCTGCCGACGCGCGGGAATTGCAGTCGAGGTCGTCCCCGGCGTCCCTGTGGGCGGAGCGCGCGGCGAGACCGAGCGCAATACGGTGGAGCGAGTGTCGGATCGCGTGAGGAACTGGGGCCGACTCGCGCCTATTCCTGAAACGCCTCTTCGCGCCTGCTGCGGATGGCCGGCAGCGCGACCAGCACGCAGAGCGCGAGCGCGGCGATCAACAAGCCGAGGCTGATCGGCCGCTCAAAAAAAATCGCCGGGTCGCCACTCGAAATCCGCATCGCGCGCCGAAGATTCTCCTCCATCAGCGGCCCCAGCACGAAGCCGAGGATCAGCGGCGCTGGCTCGCAGTCGAGCCGCGTGAAGACGTAGCCGAGCACGCCGAAGAACGCGGCCAGCAGCACCGCCGCCGCGCTGTTGCTCACGGTGTAGACGCCGATGCCGCAAAACAACAGGACCGCGAGATAGAGAAAGCGGTAGGGCACCTTCAAGAGCTGAACCCATATGCCGATGAGCGGCAGGTTGATGATCACCAGCATCAGATTGCCGATCCACATGCTGGCGATCATGCCCCAGAACATGCCGGGGCGTTCGCTCATGATCTGCGGACCCGGCTGGATGCCGTGGATGGTGAGCGCGCCGATCATCAGCGCCATCACTGCGTTGCCCGGGATACCCAAGGTCAGCATGGGGATGAACGAGGTCTGCGCACCGGCATTGTTAGCCGATTCCGGCCCGGCCACGCCCTCGACCGCGCCGTGGCCGAATTGCGCTGGGTTCTTCGACCACCGTTTCTCGAGCGCGTAGGCGGCAAACGCGCTCAGCGTCGCGCCGCCGCCGGGAAGCACGCCGAGGATGGATCCGAGCCCGGTCCCGCGCAGCACCGCCGGCCAGGCGCGCTCGAAATCCTCGCGCGTCGGCCGCAGCCGCGTGATCTTCTGCGTCGCCAACGAGCGCGTCTCCCGCGGCTGCGTCAAGTTGGTGATGATCTCGCCGATGCCGAATATGCCGATCGCGAGCGTGGCGACGTCAATCCCGTCGGTCAGCTCGGTAATGCCGAAAGTAAAGCGCGTCCCGCCCGTGTTGCCGTCGGTGCCGACGAGACCGACTAAGAGACCGAGCACGATCATGGCAATCGCCTTGATCACCGAGCCATGGGCGAGCACCACCGCGGCGATCAGGCCGAGCACCATCAGCGAGAAATATTCCGGCGCTCCGAACGACTGGCCCACTTTTGCGAGCGGCGGCGCAAAGGTGGCGATCAGCGTTGTCGACACGCAGCCGGCGAAAAACGAGCCCAGCGCCGCCACCGCCAGCGCGGCGCCGGCGCGGCCCTGACGCGCCATCTGGTGGCCGTCGATGCAGGTGACCACCGACGAGGTCTCGCCCGGCAGATTCACCAGAATGGCCGTGGTCGAGCCGCCATACTGGGCGCCGTAGAAGATGCCCGCGAGCATGATCAGGCCCGATGTCGGCTCGAGATGGAAGGTGAGCGGCAACAGCATCGCGATGGTCGCAATCGGGCCGATGCCGGGGAGGACGCCGATCAATGTCCCGATCAGCGCGCCCGCAAGCGCGAAGAAAAGGTTGGCGGGCGTCAGCGCCACGCCGAAGCCGACCGCGAGATTGTGCAGAAGCTCCATCTACCACTCCGGCCAGACCGGGATGGTCAGTCCCAGTCCGAGGATGAAGATGCCCCAGGAGAGAACGATCAGCACCAGCGCCGCAGCGAGCGTCTCGAGCGGGCGCAAGCCGCGCGCCGCGACCGCGCCGACGCCGATCAGCAGCAGGATCGAAACCACGAGCCCCAGCCGCTCGATGCTGAGCCCGAAAAGCACCAGGCTTGCGGAGACGAAGATGACCGGTCGCAATGCCGAGACGTCGGCGGACGACAGCGGCCGCGCGTCTTGGGCTTCGCGCAGCCCTTGCACGAGAACGACGGCCCCGAGGCCGAGCAGGAGCCAGCACAACAGCCGCGGCACGTAGCCGGTGCCCATGCGCAAGGCGGTGCCGATGGGATAATCGCGCGAGAGCCACAGGCCGAGCGCCGCCACGGCGATGAAGAGCAGGCCAGCCAGCACGTTGTTGCGCGCGAGCACGCGCCAGAACCGATGGGGCGAGTTGCTTTGTTCCTTTCCGAGGCTCAACTGCCGCTCCCATCGTCATGCCCGCGCAAGCGGGCATCCAGTAAACACCGAATATTTTGAGCGGCCAAATCGTGCCACACCGTATTTCGGTGGTTACTGGATCAACCGCTTTCGCGGATGCCGACACTGAGAAATTCGGAAATGGTCACTTTGCGATCGGCAAGCGCTAGGCCGCCGGAATCACAGGCAACAAGAGATAGGATTCCTTCTCGCCGCCCGCGTAGATCGTGTTCGTCCCGCTGTTGTAGTCGGCATGGTAGTGCATGTAGGCGCTGCTGCCGACGCCGTCGCGGGGCTGAACGTCGAGGCGGATGCGGTGGCCTTTTTTGAACAGCATCGAGGTTGGCCAAATCTCCACCTCGACTCGCACGATCTCGCCGGGGGTGAGATAAAGTCGGCGCTGGTGGCGATGATATGGGCGGTAGGGCAACGACAGCTCCGGATCCAATTCACGATGCGACACACGCAGCCATCCTTTCGCCACCGGCACCGGCGTCCCTTGCTGGCCCGTCTCCAGCACTTCGTTGCCGTCGCCATCGATGTTGCGGATGGTGAGAAACAGATCCATGTCCTCGGTCGAGCTCGCGACCCAGAGCACCGCGGCGACCGGACCGGTGACCTCGACGTCCTGCGCGAGCGGCGGCGTCTCGAGCGCGATCCCCATGCCGGGCGCAATGGCGCCGGCCATGACTTGCGACGACGCGGCCGAGGTCGAACCCATCGACCCCAGGCTCGAGGCCGGATAGGTCCGCGAGCTGCAGGCTTGCGGATTGGCGGCAACGAGGCGGCCGGCATTCGCGGGCGCGCTCGGCGCGGACTGCGACAGATCGAAATAGAACTTGGTCCATTGCGTGCGTGCGAGCGGCCATTCGTGTTCGAAGCGCCACTCCACTTCGTCGCGGCCCTTACGGATCGCGAGCCTCACCGGCGGCTCCGACATGACGCCGTTGTCGATGCCTTTGAGCCAGTAGTCAAAGAAGCGCAGCTGATCGCGCCGCCCGTCCTCGGAGTAGAATGGATGCACATGCGTGCCGGCGTGGATGCGGAGCTTCTTGTGCGGCGTCGCCGCCCGCATGAAGGCCTCGGTGTTGCCGCGCAGATGTAATCCCATGCCCGACCAATTACCGACGCTGAACATCGGCACCGTGATCTTGTCCCATTGCGCCTGCGCGCCGCGGAAGGCGCCGCTGTCGAGATTGTTGTGCAACCAGAAATGCAGCGTATTGGTCTGCCAGCGGTTCGGATGGTGCCGGGACGCTCGACCGGCGACGTGGTGCATCAAGTGCGCCATGTACCAATTCGGCATGAATAGGCTGAGCAGTCCGCCGTGAAACAGCGCATCGCGGTAGAGATCGGCGAAGCCTTCCCAGGGAATGATCGCCGCCAGTGACGGCGGCTGATGATTGGCGACGAACCACTGGTTGATGGCAAAATACGATATGCCGGACAGGCCGACCTTGCCCGAGCACCAGGGCTGCGCCGCCGCCCACTCGATCGCGTCGTAGAGATCGATCGATTCCGCGAGCGACCACGGTTCGCACTCGCCGGGGGATTTTCCGCTGCCGCGGCCGTCGACCCGCACCGCGCCATAGCCCTTCGGAACCCACCATTGCGGGTTGACCGTTTCCCAATTCATCAGCGGGTTCGGCTTTTCCTCCAGGTTGCCGGGCGGAACCCACAGCTTGTCCTTCTGATAAGGACCCAAATTCAAGATGGCGGGAAAGGTGCCGGCATCGTCCGGCCGGAACACATCGGCTTTGAGGCGCGCGCCATCCCGCATCGGGATGTCGACGTCTTTTTCGACGACGACGCCGTAGACCGGCACGTCGGGAGCCGGCTCCATCTTCATTGCTCTCTCCGCGTCATGCGCCCGCTTCAGCGCCGCTCAATCCGGCAACTCGACCTTCACCTCGTCGGTGACCTTCTTCCAGTACGCCAGCTCGGCCTTGTCCCACGCTTGTGCGTCTTCGCTCGAAGCGCTCGGAACAGGCCTGATCATCTGCTGCTTGAACGCTGTCGCCACGTGGTCGGAATTGAGCGCCTGCACGGCGGCCTTGCGCACGATTTCCAGCACGTCGCGCGGCGTGGCGGCGGGCGCATACAACGCCGACCACAGGCCTTTGGCATTGGCATAGCCGAGCTCGGTGAGGGTGGGCACGTCGGCGTATTCGGGCACGCGCTGGTCGGACATCACCGCCAGCGCCCGCACCCGCCCGGCCTTGACCACGCCCATCGAGCTCGCGGCGTTGAGTAGCGCGACATGGGCGTCGCCGGTGACGAGATCGTTGGTGATGGCGGCCCCGCCGCCTTTGTTCGGCAGATGGGCGAGCACGATGCCGGCCCAATGGGCGAAGGCTTCCATGTCGTAGTGGTTGTTGCTGCCGATGCCGACGCTGGCGTAGCGCACCTTGCCGGGGTTGGCCTTGGCATAGGCGATGAACTCGGCATAGGTCTTGGGCGGGAAGTCCTTGGTCGTAGCGCCGAGCACGAGCGGAACCTCGCTCAGCCTCGTCACCAAGATGACCTCTTTGTCGTAATCGATCTTGAATTTCTTCTTGTAGATGATGGGCGCGAGCACATTGGTGCCGGGATTGCCGATTTGCAGCGTATAGCCGTCGGGTCTCGAACG
>JAFAHL010000224.1 GCA_019237215.1 Hyphomicrobiales bacterium
CATCGAAGGCCACGGCCGGCTGATACTCAGCCTGAGCGGCAATGCGGCGCCGGCAATCACGGCCGCCGCGGCGCGCGCATGAACGCATTCTCTCCCGGGCAGACAGAGCAATGCGAGCCGTCCGCGTGCGTGCGCTGATCGTCGCGCCGGTCCTCGCGCTCACCTTGGCGCTTGCGCCACTCGGGGGTGCGGCGGCGCAGGATTTTCCCTCACGGCCGGTCCACTTCGTCGTGCCCTATGCGGCCGGGGGCAGCGGCGACCTGCTGGCTCGCCTTCTCGGCAACAAGCTCGCCGGTATCTGGGGACAACAGGTCGTGATCGACAATCGGCCGGGAGCTGGCGGGTTGATCGGGACCGAGTTTGCAGCGCGCTCGGAGGCAGACGGCTACACGCTTTATCTCGCGACCGACGGGCCGCTGACGATCGCCGCGACGCTGTACAAACGCGTGCCCTACGACTGGAAACGCGATTTTGCGCCGGTATCGATGCTGGCGATGGGCTATCAAGCGCTGATCGTGGGGCGTTCGCTTGCGGCGCAAAACCTCCAAGAGCTCGTCGCGCTCGCGCGCCAAAAACCCGGCGAGCTCAATTACGCCTCCATCGGCATCGGCAGCGCCCCCCATCTCGGGGCGGAGTTGTTCAAGTCGGTTGCGAAAGTCGATATCACCCACGTCCCCTATCGGGGCTCGTCCGCGCAGGCCATTGCCGCGCTCATCGCCGGCGACGTTTCGATGTTTCTGGTCGGGACCTCGACCGCGGTTCCCTACATCCAAAGCGGCGCCGTGCAGGGCCTTGCCGTGACCTCGAGCCACCGCGTGCAAGGATTGCCGCAGGTGCCGACTTTCGCGGAGGCCGGATTGCCCGGCGTCGACGTCAGCATTTGGTTCGCGGTGCTCGTCCCCGGCGGCACGCCGGCGGCAATCGTCGGCAAGCTCAGCGCCGACATTGCGCAAGTGGTCGCCGATCCCGAATTCAAGAACGCCTTGGCAGCGCGCGGCTTTGAGGCGCAAGCGAGCGCGCCCGAGCAGTTGGCGGATTTCTTGGACAAGGACTACGTCAAGTTTCGCGATCTCATCCAGAAGCTCGGCCTGCAGGTGGAGTGATGCAGCAGCGATGCGCCACGCACGCAGCTGTCCGAGCTGCGCGGCAGGGCTGGCGACGCTGACCGCGGGGCATGATATATGTCCAGCATGAGACGGCGTGCCGATATCGATCGCCGTGACGCTGCGGCGGTGGCGTGCTGAATGCCTGGTCTGATCGCAAGCTATGGTGACGGAACTGCCCGATAGCATCATGAGCCGCATTCCGAACTTCGCCAGCGTCGATTTCGCGCCCGCGAAGCCGCCGACGCCGGCACCCGGCGCTCCCTGGCTCACGCCGGAGGGCATCGCGGTGAAGCCGGTCTATGGCGCGGACGACGTCAAGGATCTGGACTTCCTCGACACCTTCCCCGGCATCGCGCCTTATCTGCGCGGTCCCTACCCCACGATGTACGTCACGCGGCCTTGGACCATCCGGCAATATGCCGGCTTCTCCACCGCCGAGGACTCGAACGCCTTCTACCGCCGCAATCTCGCAGCCGGGCAGAAGGGTCTCTCGGTCGCCTTCGATCTCCCCACCCACCGCGGCTACGACAGCGATCATCCTCGCGTCGCCGGCGACGTCGGCATGGCGGGCGTGGCGATCGATTCCATTTACGACATGCGCACTTTGTTCGCCGGCATCCCGCTCGACAGGATGTCGGTGTCGATGACCATGAACGGCGCGGTGCTGCCGGTGCTCGCGCTTTATATCGTCGCCGCCGAGGAGCAGGGCGTGAAGCCGGAACAGCTCTCGGGCACGATCCAGAACGACATCCTCAAAGAATTCATGGTGCGCAACACGTATATCTATCCGCCCGAGCCGTCGTTGCGCATCATCTCGGATATTTTTGCCTTCACTGCTTCGCGGATGCCGAAATTCAACTCGATCTCGGTCTCCGGCTACCACATGCAGGAGGCGGGGGCCACGCAGGACCTCGAGCTCGCCTACACCCTTGCCGACGGCGTCGAATATGTGCGCGCGGGGCTCAAGGCCGGGCTCAATGTCGATCGATTTGCGCCGCGCGTGTCATTTTTCTGGGCGGTCGGCATGAACTTCTTCATGGAGGTGGCGAAGCTGCGCGCGGCGCGCCTGCTGTGGGCGAAGCTGATGAAGCCGTTCGAGCCAAACGACCCGCGCTCGCTGTCGCTGCGCACCCATTGCCAGACCTCGGGCTGGTCGCTCGCCGCGCAAGACGTATTCAACAACGTGGTGCGGACGGCGATCGAGGCGATGGCGGCGACCCAAGGCCACACCCAGTCGCTGCACACCAATGCCCTGGACGAAGCGCTCGCGCTGCCGACCGACTTCTCCGCGCGCATCGCCCGCGACACCCAGATCGTGCTGCAACAGGAAAGCGGAACGACGCGCATGATCGATCCCTGGGGCGGCTCGTTCTACGTCGAGCGCCTCACCTATGAGCTCGCCAAGGCAGCCTGGGGCCACATCCGGGAAGTCGAGGAGATGGGCGGGATGGCCAAGGCGATCGAGGCCGGCCTGCCCAAGCTTCGCATCGAGGAAGCTTCGGCGAAGACGCAAGCGCGCATCGATGCCGCAGAGCAAGCGGTCATCGGCGTGAACAAGTATCGCCCCGAGCGGGAAGCACCGGTCAACCTGCTCAAGGTCGACAACGCCACAGTGCGGCAACTGCAGATCGACAAGCTTTCGCGTCTCAAGCGCGAGCGCGATCCGAAAGCGGTCGAGGACGCCTTGGCCGCGTTGACCCGCACCGCCGCCGGCGGCAACGGCAACCTGCTCGCGCTCTCGATCGACGCCGCGCGCGCCAAGGCGACGGTGGGCGAAATCTCATTGGCGCTGGAGCGGGTCTTCGGCCGCCACCGCGCCGAGGTCAAGGCGATCACGGGCGTCTACAAGCGGGAGGTCGGCGCCATGTCGGAAGCGGTTGCGCGCGTGCAGAAGCTCGTCACCGAGTTCGAAGCCAACGAAGGGCGCCGGCCGCGCATCCTGGTGGCCAAGATCGGCCAGGACGGTCATGACCGCGGACAAAAGGTGATCGCGACCGCCTTCGCCGATCTCGGCTTCGACGTCGACATCGGTCCGCTGTTCGCGACCCCGGCGGAGGCCGCCCGCCAGGCCGTCGAGAACGACGTTCACGTGCTCGGCGTGTCTTCGCTGGCGGCGGCGCATCTCACGCTGGTTCCCCAGCTCAAGGCCGCCCTCGTCAAGGAGGGCCGCGACGACATCATGATCGTGGTTGGAGGCGTGGTGCCGCCGCAGGACTACGACGAGCTCAAGCGTGCCGGCGCCGAGGCGATCTTTCCCCCGGGCACCGTGATCGCCGAAGCGGCCGAGGCGCTGCTCCACAAGCTCAATCAGCGGCTGGGACACGGGCAGCAGGCGGCGGAGTGATCTCGCAGCTCCGCCAAGCTGCCATCGCCGGCATCCATTGCTGATCAGCGCCCGCTGCTCACGTCCCGCTTCGCGCCAGGATCGTCCACGAGCGCACGCACGTGCCGCAGCACGTGGTCGGCGACGATGGCGTGCGCCTCGGCGGTCGGATGGATCGCCCCGCTGTAGAGCCCCGCATAGGCCGGCTGCAAAATATCGAAGACGGGCGTGCCATCCCGATGGGTGTTGGCCGTCAGGAAAGCGTCGTTGGGCGTGCGGAACAAGCGCCAGCGGTGTGCATAGGGCAGCGTCGCCGCCGGAGAATAGGGCTTGAAGGCGTCGCCGTTCATCGGCTTGCGCGGCACGCGCATGGCGACGTCGTCGGCGAGCGCGTGCTTGGGATCGCGCGCGCACAGGCCGCGCTTGCCGAATTCCGGGATGTGGTCCGTCACCAGCGTGAAGCCAGTGCCGGCACCGGTCGCGAGATTGCCCGCGCAACCCGCGCGGTTCTTGCCGCTGATGCATTCGAGCCGCGTGAGAAAATCACGCATGAAATCCGCCGTCTCCTGCAACCGCTGCCGGCTGATTTTCAAGCCGGGATGCACGTCCATGCCCAGCGTCGGCTGCCCGCCGCAGAGCGAACCGGTCTCGTCGTATTGAATCGGCTCATAGGAGGTCTGCACGACGCGCGAGGGCGTGACGCCGAAGCCGTCGTGTAACGCCTCTTTGAGCGCTTTCATGCGCGCGTCCAGGACCTCAAGATAGGCACGCGCGACCTGCGGTCCGAAGCGGCTCGAGCTTCCGATCAAGCTGGCGATTGGCGCAAGGTCGGCCATGCTCTCGATCAAGGAATAGGCCGCGAGCGCGCTGAATCCCACATCATTTCCGCCGATCGACATCAGCACGACATCGATCGCGCGCTTGCGCGATTGCGGCGGGCACCAGGTTTTGGTGATCCTTTGCGGCGAAATCCGAGTGCTGCCATGGGCGTAGGTCGGCAGCGCATAGCTCGCGCTCTGCGAGCGGGGGCCGCGGCAGATGAGGTCGCTCAACTGGTCGAGCTGCGCGCGAACCTTGCCGCCGGGGACCTCGCTTGCGCCCTCGCGCGCCGGCATGTCGAGAAACAGGCCCTCGGTCACCTCCGCGCCCGAGCAGGTGAAGCTGGCGAGCGTGACCGCGCGATGGCGGTTCTCGAGCGCAAGCTCGATCGCCACCCGGAAAGGATAGCCGTATTGTGAGCGATGGCAGTCTCGGCTCAGCCAGCGTGCAGACGCCTTCTCGAATGCCGCCAGGAATTCGGGTGAACCGAGGCCGTAAAAGCGCTCCGCCGCCTCGTCGTCCATGAACCGCCGCGGCAGCACCTTGGGATTGTACCGATCGTCACCGGCGGCGAGCCCATAGTTCGGCGTGGCACGCTTGGCCGGCGCTCTCGACGCGAGGCCGGCGCGCAGCAAGGACGGCTCGTACACCATCTCGCGCCCGGCGCTGAACTGCACCGGCCGATCGGGATTGCTTTCGCCCGACGCAAACGAATCGCCGAGCGCCACGATGAAGAGGTCCTCGACCACCACCTCCGGGTCGGCGAGCTCGCGCCCATCGGGCAGCTTGACCGTCACCGAGACGCCGGACTGGGCACGATCGAGCGCATAGGGCACGCGCGCGATGGTGAGCTTGTCGGTGCAGGCTATGCGCTTGCTCTCGGTTTTGCTTCCGGCCTTGCGCGCCTGCCAGCTCCAAGTGCACTCGCCGTTCGTGCCGCCAAGCTGTTGGGGCGCGATCCGGATCGCGACCGTGTGCGCCTCGGGCAGAACGTAGTCTTCTCTTGCCGTGCCCCAGGAATATCTGCGCTCGCAGAGCGCCGAATAGCGGCGGGGACGGCCGTTGCTCTCATAGCAGGTCTCGCCCAGCGTCTGAGCCGCCCAGCCGAGGCGGCTTTGCTGATAGCGCTTGCCGGCGGTCGCCGCGCAGCGGTCGGGCGTCGAGGCATCCTGGCAATCGGGATCGTTGAGCGCCCGCTCGGTGCGCCAGATGATGTCCGCCGGTAGCGGCTGCGATGGATCGCCGCGCATCGCGTTGAACGCGGCCTCGTGCAGCGCGAAAGCGAGCGTCGGCTTGAAGAATCGGAACGGGCTTTCGACTTCCCAGATCAGGTCGGCGGCTTGGCTTGTACTGGCGGCGAGGGCGGCGGATAAAGCCAAGGCCCAAGCGGTCGCGCGCGCGTGTCGACGCATGCATCCCCTCCCCGACCCCATCCGCGGCTATAATAACGCGCCGCCGGGGCCGGCGGCGAGCGAACGTCACCAAGCGTTAACCAGTTGCGGGTGATCCGCCTTGGCGCCCAGTTATCTCGTTGAGATTCATATAGAACGTGGATCGGGTCCACCCCCGCGGCAACGTCGCGAGTACTCCCAGCGGGCGCGGCTCTAGGGCAAAACTATGTCGTCGCGCCGCCGAGCCGCCACTCCCGATCTTGCCGATCTGGCGCGCGGCATCCGCGCGCGCGAGCGCGCCGTCATTGCGCGCGCCATCACGCTGGTCGAGAACCGGCGCGCGGATCATCAGAAGGCGGCGCGTCGCCTGGTGCAGGAGCTTCTGCCCCTGACTGGCAAGGCGATCCGCGTCGGCATCACCGGCGCGCCGGGCGTGGGCAAGTCGACCACCATCGATGTGCTCGGCACGTTCCTCACCGCCAAGGGTCACAGGGTCGCCGTCCTCGCCGTCGATCCATCATCCGCGCGCAGCGGCGGCTCGATCCTCGCCGACAAGACGCGCATGCCGCGGCTCGGCAATGATCCAAATGCATTCGTGCGCCCCTCCCCCGCCTCCGGCACGCTCGGCGGCGTCGCGGCGAAGACGCGCGAGTCGATGTTGATCTGCGAGGCCGCGGGCTACGACGTGGTGCTGGTCGAGACCATCGGCACGGGCCAGTCGGAGACCATGGTCGCCGATATGACCGATTTTTTCCTGGTCCTGATGCTGCCCGGCGCCGGTGACGAACTGCAAGGTCTCAAGAAAGGCGTGGTCGAGATCGCCGACATGATCGCGATCAACAAGGCCGACGGCGACAACCTCAAGCGCGCCAAGGCCGCCGCCGCCGAGTACCGCGCCGCGCTGCATATCCTCAACCCGCCCTCGCCGAGCTGGTCGCCGCCGGTCGTGACTTATTCGGCGCTGACCGGAGACGGCGTTGCCGAGCTGTGGGCACGCGTTCTCGACCACCGCAAGCGCATGAGCGAAGCCGGGGAGTTCGACGCGCGCCGGCGCGAACAGCGGGTCAAATGGATGTGGGCGATGCTCGAAGACCGCGTCTTCGCGCGCCTCAAATCCGATCCCGCGCTCAAAGCGAAGCTTCCTCGCATCGAGGCCGCGGTCGACGAGGGGCGGATGTCACCGGCGGTCGCGGTCGACGAGATTGCAGCCGCGTTGGGCGTCTAACTCTGCCCGCTGGCAACGCCGCATCGCTCTCTCCAATCCGCGATACGATGTATGGTCCAAGTAGGGGCGCCGCGCGTCGGAAAGCCTTCCGGCGTTGAGCGAGGACGGATGACCGCCACGATCCTGATCACCGGCTTCGGGCCGTTTCCCGGGGCTGCGTTCAATCCCACCGAGCCGCTGGCCGGTGAGCTGGCGCGACGACGCCATCCGGCCTTCGCCAATGTCCGTCGCGTCGCGCACGTCTTCCGCGTCAGCTACGAGGCGGTGGACCGGGACCTTCCTACGCTGATCGCACGCGAAAAGCCGCAAGCGTTCGTCATGTTCGGGCTGGCAGGACGCACCAAGCACGTGCGGATCGAAACGCGCGCACGCAATGTGCTCACGCGTTTGGTGCCCGACGCCGACGGGCAAATCCCCGCCGCCACCACCATCGTTCCGGGGGCGCCGGTCGCGCTGTCGTTGCGGGCGCCGACGCACCGGCTGCTGACGGCGGCACGCGCGACCGGCGTGCCGGCCGCGCTGTCCCATGATGCCGGCTCCTATCTTTGCAACTATTTGTGCTGGCGCGCCGCCGAGGCTGCGCGCAGCGGCGGGCCGCGGCTCATCGCATTCGTCCACGTGCCCCAGGTGCGCCGCGCGCAGGTCCGCTCACGCTGGCCGGCATTGACGCTCGACGACCTCACGCAGGCCGGCGAGGCCATTGTGCGCGCCGCGCTCGCCGCCGCGCGCTGATCGACTAAGCGCCGTCACCAGCGCCCGCGAGCCAGCTTTCGTCAGACGTTGCGTGCTTTTAATGTGCCGGTATGCCGCATCGCCATTGTGCGGGCGCGGTGGCACACGCCATATTTCGGTCCCGAAGCCCGGTCTCATTCCAAATCCATGCGCCCCGCCGTTCGAAAAGTGTTGATCGGAACTCTCATCCTCTTCCTTCTTCCCCTCGCGGTCCACGCAGCGCTCTATGCGGGCAAGGACCGTCCCGCGAGCTTCCGCGACGCCGACTGGTCGAGCGTCGGCATGCTGCCGCCCGCGGACGCCGACCGCGACGCACGGTTTCTCGTGTTCACCGGCCGCACTGGCCGCTGGAAGGGCATTTTCGCCGTCCACAGCTGGGTCGTGTTCAAGCCCGAGAACGCCACCAGCTGGAGCCGCTACGACGTGGTCGGCTGGGGCCAACCGCTGCGCGCCAACGGTTGGGCGCCGGACGGACGCTGGTTCGGCGACGCCCCGCGCGTGCTCGTCGACGTGCGCGGACCGGCGGCGACTGCGCTCATTCCAAAGATCAAGGCCGCAATCGCGGCCTACGGCTATGGCCATTTCGGCGACTATCGCATCTGGCCCGGGCCGAACAGCAACACCTTCACCGCCACGGTGCTGCGCGCCGTACCGGAGCTCGAGACCACGCTGCCGTCCAACGCGGTGGGTAAGGACTTCCGCGCCTACCCCTATGTCGGGCTGACCGACAGCGGCACAGGCATCGAAGCCTCGCTGTGGGGTCTTCTCGGCGTCAAGGTCGGTTGGGTCGAGGGCGTCGAGGTTAACGTCCTCGGCCTGGTCGCAGGTCTCGACCTACGCCATCCCGCCGTGAAGCTCCCGGGCTTCGGCCGCGTCGGCGTCGACGACGGAACCGCGGTGGCGGCGCCGGCACGCGCGAAGTGACCGCTCGCTCGCGTCGCGGCTGCGGTGCGACGCGAAGCGCGCAAGGAACCAATCCCCGCTACGGGCGTGAACCGCGTAAACTCGCTTCGCGCTCCGCCGCGGGCCAAATATCCTCACGCGATTTTGTGCGCGAGCCGCGCCAGTCGACATGACGCGCGCCTCCGGTTATGCGAATCTGCGTTGCGAATATCGAGCGAGCGCCATGCGTGATACCTGGCCGCGGCTTAGTGAGATTGCCTTTCCGCCGATTCGGCGGGGCCGGCTCGACACGCTTCAGGTCAATATCGGCTATCGCTGCAACCAGTCCTGCGTGCACTGCCACGTCAACGCTGGCCCGAACCGCAGCGAGGAAATGTCGGGCGAGGTGATCGACACGGTGCTCGCTTTCCTTGCGAGAAGGCGCCTGCCGACCCTCGACATCACCGGCGGCGCGCCGGAGCTCAACCCGCACTTTCGCAGATTGGTGTCCGCGGCCCGCACCATGGGCGTGCGGGTGATGGATCGCTGCAATCTCACGGTGCTCGAAGTGGCCGGCCAAGAGGAGCTGGCCGAATTTCTCGCTCGCGAGCGGGTCGAGATCGTCGCTTCGCTGCCCTGCTATCTCGAAGAGAATGTCGACCGCCAGCGCGGCGAGGGCGTGTTCGATGCGTCCGTCCGCGGCCTGAAGACCCTCAACAGGCTCGGCTACGGGCGCGACGAGACCGGGCTCGTGCTCAACCTCGTCTACAATCCCCAGGGGTCATCGCTGCCGCCGCCGCAGCAGACGCTCGAGGACGACTACAAACGCGTGCTCGGCGAGCACTACGGCGTTGTTTTCAACCGGCTCTACGCGCTCGCCAACATGCCGATTCAGCGTTTCGGCGCGATTCTGATTGCCAACGGCGAGTTCGATCGTTACCTCGACCTGCTGCAGCGCGCGCACCTCGACGCCAATCTCGACCAGGTGATGTGCCGAAACCTGATTTCGGTCGATTGGCGGGGCTACATCTACGACTGCGATTTCAATCAGATGCTCGATCTGCCGCTCAAACACGACGCGCGCGAGCGCCTGCACTTGTCCGATCTGCTCGAAGCCGAGATGGAGGGTCGACCGATCCGGGTCGGCGGCCATTGCTATGGCTGCACCGCCGGCCAGGGATCGAGCTGCGGCGGCGCGCTGAAGGAGGCGGCGGCGAGCCCGCTTTGATCCGGCCGGCGTTGTAGAAGCCGCACGCAGGCGAGACCATTGCTCCATGTCGAAGCTCTCGATCGTCATTCCCGTGCTGAACGAAGGTGAAGGTATCGCCGCGGCGCTCGATTGGCTTTCGGATCTGCGGGCGCTCGGCACCGACGTGATCGTGGTCGACGGCGGCAGCCGCGACGCCACCATCCAGCGCGCGCGTCCGCGCGCCGACCGCGTCATCTTGGCGCCGCGCGGACGTGCGCTGCAGATGAACGCGGGCGCCGAGAAGGCCGCCGGCGACGTATTGCTTTTCCTTCACGCCGATACGCGCCTGCCGGCCGATGCCGACCTCGTTGTGCTCAACGGCCTCGAACGGTCCGGCCGGGCCTGGGGCCGCTTCGACGTCAAGATCGAGGGTCGCTCACCGCTCCTGCGCGTCATCGCCTGGCTCATGAACATGCGCTCGCGACTCACCGGGATTGGGACTGGCGACCAGGCGATATTCGTGCGTCGCGCGGCATTCCAGGCGGCGGGTGGTTTTCCTCCAATCCCGCTGATGGAAGACATCGCGCTCTGCAAGCGCCTCAAGCGCGTGAGCCGGCCGCTGTGCCTGCGCGACTGCGTCGTCACCTCCGGTCGGCGCTGGGAAACGCATGGTGTATTCCTCACGACGGTCCTGATGTGGCGGCTGCGGCTCGCCTACTTCTTCGGTGCCGATCCGAAAAAGCTCGCGCAGCGATACGGCTATGAATGAGCCGGTCGCCGTCGCGGTGCTCGCCAAGGCTCCGCTTGCGGGCTTCGCCAAGACACGGCTCATTCCAGCGCTCGGCGCTGACGGCGCCGCCTCGTTGCAGGCACGGCTGGTGGAGCGCGCGGTTGCGACCGCATGTGCCGCCGTCATCGGGCCGGTGACCTTGTGGGCGACACCCGATGAGAGCGACCCGCTCTTTCGGGCGATGGATGCGCTTTTCGGCGTCGGGCTCGCGCGCCAGGGCAGCGGCGATCTCGGCGCGCGGATGCTGGCTGCGATTGCGGCGGCGAATGCGCCCGCGCTGGTGATCGGCACGGATTGCCCGGCGCTCACCTCCGAGCATCTGCGTACGGCGGCGGACGTTCTGCGCGGCGGCGGCGATGCGGTGGTCATCCCGACCGAGGACGGCGGCTATGCGCTGATCGGCATGCGCGCACCCGCACCCGCGCTGTTTTCAGATATGCGCTGGAGCACACCGGACGTGATGGACGAGACCCGCCGTCGCCTCAGCGAGCTCGGGTTGACATGGCAAGAGCCGGCCACGCTGTGGGACGTGGACCGGCCCGAGGATCTCGAGCGGCTGCGCGAGATCGGCCTGCACGAGCTGATCCCACCGCAGCGCTGATGAACAGGCGGTGACCCGTCCTGCAGCCGCTCGGCTGGCGATCGTTATTTCCCGCCTGCGATGCGGCGCGTGCGGTCAATCGCGGAACGCCGCCCCCGCCCACACCTTCGGCGCGGCGCGCTGGTACTGCTTGGGGCGGGCGACATCGGCGCCCAGGGCATAGGCCGCCCGCCAACCCCAATGGGGGTCGTCGAGCATGGCGCGCGCGAGCGCCACCATATCGGCCTTGCCCTCGGCGATGATCGCTTCGGCCTGCTTGGGCGCGGCGATCAGCCCGACCGTGCGCGTGGCGATGCCGGCCTCGCGTTTGACCTTTTCGGCGAACTGGACGTTGGTATTGGCGACTAAGGTGGGGCGCGTATCGGCGCTGATGCCGCCCGAGGAAATGCACACGAAGTCGAGCCCCGCCGCCTTCAGCGCCTTTGCAAAACTGGCCGCGTCGTCGGGCGTCAATCCGCCCTCGACCCAATCGTTGCCGGTGATGCGCGCGCCAAGCGGCATGCCGCGCGGCATGACCGCGCGCACCGCCCGCGCGATCTCGATGGGATAGCGCATGCGCGCCGTGAGCGAGCCGCCATACCCGTCGCTGCGCTTGTTGGAGATCGGCGAAAGGAAGCTGTGCAGGAGATAGCCGTGCGCCGCGTGCAGCTCGATGGCGTCGATGCCGGCGCGGATCGCACGTTTGGCGGCATCGACGAAGCCGTCGCGCACGCGCTCCATGTCCGCCACCGTCATCTCGCGCGGCACCGGCCAATCGGGGCCGAATGCAATGGCGGACGGAGCGATCGTCTGCCAAGCGTCCTCTCCCGGCGCAAGCGGCTGGCCGCCCTCCCATGGCCGTCGCGCGGAGGCCTTGCGTCCGGCATGGGCGAGCTGGATGCCGAGCTTCGCGGTGCCATAGCGGCGGCAGTGGGCGATGACGCGCGCAAGCGCTGCCTCGCAATCGTCCGAATAGAGTCCGAGGCAGCCGTGGCTGATGCGACCGCGTCGCTCGGTGCCGGTGGCCTCGACCACGACCAGCGCCGCCCCGGAATTGGCGAGCATACCGAGGTGCGTGATGTGCCAACCGGAGGCCACGCCGTCGTCGGCGCTGTATTGGCACATGGGCGAGACCACGATGCGGTTCGCGAGTTCGAGATCGGCGAGCTTGATGGGAGAAAACAGGGCACTGGTCATGTCACACGCATCGATTTGAGGCAGGAACGCAGGTGAACCATAGGGAATGGCGCCCGGGGCCGGAAGCACCCGGGACAAGGATTATCGTACGGCTCGCGCGCGATGCGACGGCGCAATCAAGTGCCGGCGGCAATTCAAGCCGCCGTGCGGCGGGGCGTGTGGGCAGGTTGAGCTTCTCGGCCGGCGACATCATCCGACGGCGGCGGCGCGATCTCGGCCCATCGCTCGCTCAATCGGATGGCTTCGCGCATACGATAAAGGAATTGCTCCTCGCTGTAATAATGCTTCCACCGCCCGCTGTAATAGAGCTCGAAAAAATGTGCGCAGCGACGTGCGGCGAGCAGTCGCCATTTCTGGGCGACCTCGTCGAGTGCATGCCCGGGGAGCCGTGCCGACATGGATGTCGCAAACGCTCGTTGCAACGTGTGATCGTCTCTTCAGCAGCACGCATAAAGCAACGACAGACTGCTCGCAGGCATCGGTTGCCCGAATTACACATCACGAATCACTCGCCATCATAATCCTTCTGTGGCGCGCAGGCGCGGAACGAGCGGGACCGCGAGGGGACTTCGCTTGGCGCGGCCAGAGGGAACAGATGCCATCGGCCAAAAAACTGACCCGCCCGGACGGGGAAATCCGGGCGGGTCGCGTTGATCGGCGCAGGGGATCGGGGGGGCGTGAGCGCCGATCGGGGCTGTAATTCCGGCCTTGTCGGCCTGTTCGCCTATTAGTCTCCGCAAGTCGGCGAAAGGTTCAAGCCGATTTTTGAGGTTCCGGCGGTAATTTTTTGCCCCCGCTTTCCGCCTCCACGGCCGCGCTCTTGGAGGAAATACGAGCAATTTCAGCCTATTACCGGCTCGCAGCCAGAATAACCGGGCCGTTGGCCGGCTTCCGCGACAATGTTCCCCTTCGGATCGACCGGACCGGTCCCGCAACTGGGGGGCGACGCCGTCGGGGGCCTGAGGTCACGCGTGGTTGCAGTCAGCGCCTTGCCGCAACGCCATGCCCGGCGTCTTCCGGTCGCCCGATTTTGGGGGTCGGGGGCGGCAGATCAAAGCCCGGCGCAGCAACGCCATGCGGCGGCCGTCGGGAGCGGCCGCATCGCGATCCATCACCGCTTGGCTATTCCTTCGCGGCGATGAAGCCGACGATCTTCGATTCCTCTTGCATCTGCCGCACGATCTTGCCGACCTCGTCCTTCGGCAACTTGGTCTCGGAGAGACGGATGCGGTAGAGCTGGCCTCCCATATTCAGCGGTCCTTCGACCAGCGTGGCTTTGTAGGCGCCGAGGAAATTGGTGATGTCGTTCGCCGTCGCTTGCGGGGCAAAGCGCACGACTGCAAAGGAGCCGTCACTGGAGGCGCTGGCGAGCGACGGTCCGCTTGGAGCGCCTTGCTCCTTGACCACGATCGCTGCGATCACGGCCGCCTGCAGCAGGATCGCAACCGCGGCGGCGGTTGCCGACCAGGCAAGCGCGCGCGGCGTGAGTCTCGAGAGAAACTCGGAGAAGCGGCCGGCGAGGTCGAACGAGCGCTGGCGGCGCGGTGAGCGCGCCTCTTCGGCGTCGATCGCGGCGAACAGCTTCTCCATCGCGCGCGCCGAGGGCGCACCCAGCGTCTCGTTGAGGTGGATCGTCTCCGCAAGCTCCTCGCGCACGAGATCATAGCGCCGCGCGAGTTCGCGGTCGCCTGCAAGCGCTTGCTCGACGCGATCGGCGTCGCGGCGACTGAGCGTGCCTGCCGCGTGCCACGGCAGTAGAGCCTCGATCTCATGGCGCTCTGGCTCTTTGTTGATCGCGTTCATGGCCAACCTCTGTCGATTCCTGCCGCTTTGACTAGCTCCGCTAGTCGCTTCCGCGCGTAGAACATGCGCGTCTTGACCGTGTTCTGCGGGATGCCAACGATCTCGGCCACCTCTTCAACCGATTTCTCGTGGTAGTACACGAGGTCGATGATCTCCCGATGTTCCGCCGAAAGTCCCGTGAGGCACTTCCGGATCAGTGTACTCTTGTCCTTCTTCTCCAGCGCGGCGGCGGGATCGTCCGATGGATCCTCGATCGCGCCTGCGGTCTCTTCGTCCAACTCCTGGTCCGGCCGGCGCCTGAGCGCTGAGAGCGCCTTGAAGCGCGCAATGGCCAACATCCACGTTGATACCGCCGAACGTCCTTCGAACCGACCAGCCTGCCGCCACACGTCGAGAAACACCTCGCTGATCAGGTCCTCCGCTGTGGCCTCGTCCCGCACGAGACGCACCACGAACCGAAACACTCGCACGTGGTGGCGCGCGTAGAGCACCTGCATGGCGAGCCGATCGCCGTTCGCGATTCGTCCGATCAGCACCTCGTCTGATGTCGATTGCATCGGTTTCGGACGGTCGGACTCGTGAGTTTAGTCGCAAGCGACTACCGTTGGGTTCACGGTTCGGCCCCAGAGTCGGCGGCGAAAGCCCCTTTCGTTGTCGCGCCACCTCCGATTTTTGCTGGGTTTGGGGCTAAGATTATGGCCGAAGCACGGTGCGATGGAACCCCGGCGCACTTTAAAATTTGCAACAAATTGAACCGGTTACGCGATTGTCGCGGCAGGCCGGCCGGTTTGCGCGGGCGCGCGCGGGCAAACGGACAGCATTTTTGCCTGTTAGGGATGGGTTAACTCAAGTTCCAACTCGCAGCGGCGCCGTGAGCTTGCGCAGGGCTGCAACGACCGAGAGCGCCGTGATCCGACCCGTTCGGGGATTTTCCGAGGGGACATTTTCGATCGCGAGGGTGAAGTGCGACGAGTCGCTGTCGACCTCGATGGTGTGGCAGTTGCGCTCGACCGAAGGATCGGCCCAGATTTCCATCATCGTTCGATCGGGCCCGATGCCGGCCAGGGCCAGCGCCGCCGCTACGTTGACATTGGCGGGAAATCCCGCCGCTGCCTCCCGCGCCGTGCCGGAGAAGACGAGCTTCGGCCCGTTGAGCCCTTCGAGCGAGATACCGTTCGCATCGAGATAAGGTGCGCCAAGAAGCCCGCGCGGCGGCTTGCGCGTGATCATGCGCACGGAATGAATGCGGCCTTCGGCCGCGGCGGTGACCGCATCAAGCCCGAGCAACGCCCCAGTCGGCACGATGATCTGCCCTCCCCGCGCCTTGGCGAGCTCGATCAACTCGGGCCGCGGCAACAGCGCACCGGCTGAGAGCACCATCACCTGTTTTCCCGCCTCCAGCATCGGTCGGCAGATGCGTTCGAGCACGCAGGCCGGCGCGCATTCGACCGCAAGATCAGCAAGGGCCGGAAACGCCTCGGGCTCGACCAACGGACACGCGATACGCTCGGCATCGAGCCAAGCTCGCGCCTTGGCATGGTCACGCGCAGCCGCGCACGCGAGCGTGAGGCCCGGCATGCCCGCGGAGAGCTTGCGCGCGAGCACGCGGCCGATGGCGCCGAGGCCGGCAACGGCGACGCGGGTTATCGACATACGCGGACCTTGGGCATGAGCCGAACTCCGGTAACTTGCCTCTTACGCGGCCCGCTCATCGGTCACAAGCCCATGCGAGCCCCCGCGTCAGACAGCGCCTTGACCACCGTCTGGCGGGAGGACAAATCTTGCGCGCAATGGAGAGGAGCCAAATGCTCAAGAACATGTTCGGCGTGGCGTGCGGCGTCCTGCTTGCCGTCACCGGCACGGCGCTGGCGCAGACCTACCCGGCCCGGCCGATGACGATGGTCATTCCGTTCGCGGCCGGCGGTCCAACCGATGTGCTCGGTCGGGTCATGGCGCACCGTATGGGCGAGATCCTCGGCCAGCAGGTCGTGGTCGAGAACGTCGGCGGTGCCGGCGGCATGACGGGCTCCAAGCGCGTCGCCGATGCCGCGCCCGACGGCTACACTTTCGTGCTCGGCACCGTGGGCACCCATGCCCAGAGCCAAGCCATGTACAAGAAGCCGCTCTACAACGCGGCAACCGATTTCACGCCGGTCGCGCTCGTCGCCGAGGTCCCGGTCGTGCTCATTACGCGCAAGGACCTGCGGGTGAACAATCTCAAGGAATTCATCGCCTACGCCAAGGTCAACCAGAGCCACATGCAATACGGTTCAGCCGGTGCCGGCTCGGCGACCCATCTCGGCTGCGTGCTGCTCAACTACCTCATCGGTGTCGACATAACCCACGTGCCCTATCGTGGGACCGGCCCCGCCATGCAGGATCTCCAGGGCGGCCGCATCGATTATCTGTGTGAAATCGTCAGCACCGCCAAGCCGCAAATCGACGGCGGGACGGTGAAGGCGATCGCGATCATGACTAAGGAGCGCTCGCGCGCGCTGCCGGACGTGCCGACTGGTCTCGAGCAGGGAACGCCGAACCTCGAGGCCTACACCTGGAACGCCATCTTCCTTCCGAAGGGCGCGCGGGCCGATATCGTCAAGAAGCTCAACGACGCCGCGGTGGAGGCGATGAAGACGCCGACGGTGAAGGAGCGGCTCGAAGGGCTCGGCGCCGTGATCGTCTCCGACGACCGCGCCACGCCGGAATATCTCGGCCAGTTCGTCAAGAGCGAGATCGAGAAGTGGGCGGGGCCGATCAAAGCGAGCGGCGTGACGGTGGATTGATTTGCGCGCGCTGCGCGGATGCGAATGCCATCGCTCGCGCCACTCATTCCAGTTCGATTTCGCCTTTGATCTCGTGCGAGAAGCCGATGCCGCCGAGCGTGACCGTGGCCTTGGCGGGAAACTTTTCGTTGCCCTTGAGCTTGCCCTCCGCCAGACCCTGGCGGACCGCCTTTTCGATCTCGCGCTGGGCGCTCACCCCGAGCGTCTTGAGGAATTTGCGAATGCTGCCGTTGAACACGTCTTCGTTCATGATCGCCTCCATCGCGACATTATAAGCCTGAGCGGCCGCGGTCGAACCGCCGCCTTTGCGACTCCGGATTGTGCGAACAATTCCCCATTTGCGCCAATGTGAGGTCATGACCGCCAGCGCGTAATGTTCGCGTCCACCTTTGCGACGGGGGGAGGATGCATGCTCGCCTTACGCAGTTTGGCAATTGCGACGGCCGCCGCCGGGGTACTCGCCGGGCTGCCGGCGAGGAGTGCGCAGGCGTGCGATAACGACCGCTACCCCTGCCCCGTTGTGGCGCAACCGCAGGAGGCGGACGCGGCGGTCCGGCCGCCCCAGTCGCGCAAGAAAGCAAGCCGCGCAGCCCCCCGCGATGAGAAGGCGCGTGCAAAAGCTGAACGACAGACCTCGCAAGCTGCCTCCCAGCAGGCGGCCAATGCCGCTTGGCGGAAAGGGCGAGGCGTCGTCCCGGCGCTCAACGAGGAACCGAATGCACTGCGTGACGATGCCACGCCGACCGTCCCGGCGAGTGGGGTGAAAATGGTCGACCCCAACGAGGTGAACGAACTCGATCTTGCGGCTGCGCCCACAACGGCCGAGGCGTCCTGGCTCAGCTACCTGCTGGCGACTCTGGGGGCAGCGTTCGCCGCAGCCTCGAGCCTACGATTCCTGGTCGCGTGAGGGCGCACAATCGCGCGCGAGCGTGGACGAGCAGCCTGCGTCGCGGTTCTCTGCCTTGACAAATGTTCCCGTTGTGTTCTTGATAGCGGCGGACCGCCGGTCTCCCCGCCGATGCCGATCTTCACACCGCACCAAGATGCCGCGTTAACCGCGGCCTCGAATTGGCTCAAAGCGACGCGCGGCCGCGCCTCGATCTTCCGCCTCTTCGGCTATGCCGGAACGGGCAAGACGACGCTCGCCAAGCACCTCGCCGAGGGCGTCGACGGCAAGGTCCTGTTTGCGGCCTTCACCGGCAAGGCGGCCTGCGTCATGCGCAGCAAGGGTTGCCCCGGCGCCGCCACCATCCACAGCCTGATCTACCGGGCGCGCGAAAGCGGCGAGGAGACGCCGAGCTTCGAGCTGTGGGACGAAGCGCCCGCCTCCAAGGCGAGGCTCATCGTCATCGACGAATGCTCGATGGTCGATGCCGAGCTCGCGCGCGACCTGATGTCGTTCGGCGTGCCGCTGTTGGTGCTCGGCGACCCGGCGCAACTGCCGCCGATCCAAGGTGGCGGCTTTTTCACCGACGCCGAGCCCGACGCCATGCTGACGGAAGTACATCGGCAGGCGCAGGACGATCCGATCGTGCGGCTGTCGATGATGATTCGGGCCGGCAACACGTTGCCGGAGGGCCGCTATGGCAAGAGCGAGGTGGTGCGGCGTGATGCGTTGGATCCCGCCCGCGTGCTCGGCGCCGACCAGATTCTCGTCGGCCGCAATGCCACGCGGCGCGCCTACAACGCGCGCCTGCGCGAGCGTCGCGGTTTTGCCGATGCATTGCCGATGGCGGGCGACAAGCTCGTGTGCCTGCGCAACAACCGGCGCAAGGGATTGTTCAATGGCGGACTCTGGGTGGTGAGGGAACGCCCGAAGGCGCGCCGGCAAATCATCCGGATGCGGCTCAAGCCCGACGAGGAGCTGGGTGACAGGACGATCAAGGTGTCGGTGCGGCC
>JAFAHL010000353.1 GCA_019237215.1 Hyphomicrobiales bacterium
AGAAGATCTGGGCTGTTTGAAAAGTGAATAGGGCCATAAGCGCGGTCGCAGTTGCAGTCGTCCCCGCGAGGGGCACCCCGCGACAGCGAAAGCGCGTTCACGCGCGTCCATAGCCCGTCGAAGACGGGCGTGAACGCCCTTAGCGACGCGCCCGTTGCGGGGACCCATAACCACCGTCTCTGGTTATGGGTCCCGGCTGTCCGCTTCGCTTCGGCCGGGACGACAGTTGGTTGGTTCGGGCGAAGGACCAACCTGGGGCTGCAGGAAACGATCGCCGGCTCCGGTCCCCTGTTTCCGGCCTGTTATTTACAGGGAGCCGTGCAACCCTCGAGTGTGTGAGCGGTAAGCGCGGCCGAGCAGCTCAGCCCGCCGCCGCGCCCTTGGCCAGCCGCTCCGCCATCGTTGAAGCGGGCGACAGCAAAGCGATGAGCGCGCGCTTGATGGTCGCCTGCCGCGTCGCCGCGGTGATCTTCGCCCCGAACAGATCGGTGACGTAGAACACGTCGACCACGCGTTCGCCGAAGGTCGCGACGTGGGCAGAGGCGATATTGAGGTTGAGCTTGGACAAGGTCGCCGTCACCTCGAACAACAAGCCGGGGCGGTCTAACCCGATCACCTCGACCATGGTGTAGCGGTTCGACCACCCGTTGTTGACGGTCACCTCGGGCAGCACCGCGAACGCTTTGAGCCGCCCCTTCGCGCTCGCGCGCTGGGCGACGACTTCCGGCAGCCTGAGGTCGCCGCGCAACGCCTTTTCGATCGAATCGGTGATCCGCGCCGCGCGGCGCGCCTCATCCGCGTCGAGCTCGAACTCGCGCGACACCGAGATGGTGTCGAATGCGCGCCCATCGGTGGTGGTGAAGATCTGCGCATCGACGATGTTGGCGCCGGCGACCGCGCAGGCGCCGGCGATGATCGAGAGCAGCCAAGGATGGTCGGGCGCCAGCACGGTGAGCTCGGTCACCCCGCGCGCGGCCGGAAACGCCACCGAGGTCGCGAGCGACTTTCCCGCTTGCGCCGCCGAGCGCAGAAAACGCGCATGCGCGATTTTTTGCGGCAGATCGACCTTGAGCCAATAGGCCGGATAATGCAGCGCGACATAGGCGTCGACCTCGGCCGGCGTCCAGTCGGTGAGCTCGGCGCGGAACTCGGCTTGCGCCACGGCCACGCGCCGCGCGCGGTTGACCTCGGAAAATCCGCCGGTCAGCACCGGCTCGGTTTCGTAATAGAGCGTGCGAATGAGCTGCGCCTTCCAGCCGTTCCACACCCCGGGCCCGACCGCCTTGATGTCGGCGGCGGTGAGAATGGTGAGCAGCTTGAGGCGCTCGACCGACTGCACCACCGCGCTGAAGTTCTCGATCGTCATGCGGTCGGATAGATCGCGCGACTGAGCGACCGTCGACATCAGCAGGTGCCATTCGACGAGCCAGGCGACCGTTTCCGTCTCCGCCGGCGAGAAGCCCAGCCGCGGGCAGAGGTTGCGCGCGACGCGGGCGCCGGCGATGGAGTGGTCCTCGATCCGGCCCTTGGCGATGTCGTGCAGGAACAGCGTGACGTAGAGCAGCTCGCGGTGCCGCGGCTGAATGCTCCGCATCAGCTCGTTCGCCAGTTTGGTGTCCTCGGTTCGCGCCGCCTCGATGTCGGAGAGAACGCCGATGCAGCGCAGGAGATGCTCGTCCACCGTGTAATGGTGGTACATGTTGAACTGCATCATCGCGACGATACGGCCGAAGGCGGGCACGAATTGGCCCAGCACGCCGGCCTCGTTCATCCGGCGCAGCACCGTCTCGCCGTCGTTTTTCGAGGTCAGGATCTCGAGGAACAGGCGGTTCGCCTCCTCGTTCTCGCGCAGCGTCTGGTCGATGAGCTTGAGCGAGCGCGTGGCGACGTGCATGGCGTCGGGATGGAACGCCAGATTGTATTTCTGCGCGAGGTGGAAGATGCGGATCAGATTGACGGGGTCGCGCTTGAACACGTTCTCGTCGGCGACATTGATGCGGTTGTAGTCGACGACGAAATCCTCGGTCTCGCTCAGCGTGTGGCGAGCGCGCGGCCGGAACCTGGCCATCATCCGGCTCAGCACCGGCATGGCCTTGGCGTGGCTGTCCTCGAGCTTGGCGCAGAGAATGGCGGTGAGATCGCCGACGTCCTTGGCGATGAGGAAGTAGTGCTTCATGAAGCGCTCGACCTCGCGCAGCCCCGGATGCTCGGTGTAGCCGAGCCGCACCGCGATCTCGCGCTGAATATCGAAAGAAAGCCGCTCCTCCGCCCGACCGGTGAGGAAGTGCATGTGACAGCGCACCGCCCAGAGGAAATCGCCGCAGCGGCGAAAACGGCGGAATTCGCGCGGGTCGTAGACGCCGTGCGCGATGAGCTCCTCGCGCTCGCGCACGCGATAGACGTATTTGGCGATCCAGTAGAGCGTGTGCAGGTCGCGTTGCCCGCCTTTGCCGTCCTTGACGTTGGGCTCGACCAGATAGCGGGACTGGCCGGCGCGCCGGTGGCGCTCCTCGCGCTCGGCGAGCTTGGCGGCGACGAATTCCGCCGCGGTGCCCTGCACCACGTCCTTGTCGAAACGTGCGACGAGCTCGTCGAAGAGCTTGTGATCGCCGAGGAGATAGCGCGCCTCGAGCAGCGAGGTGCGGATGGTCATGTCGGCCCTGGCCTGGCGGATGCACTCGTTGACCGAGCGCGTGGCGTGGCCGACCTTAAGCCCCATGTCCCACAGGCAATAGAGGATCGTCTCGGCGACGGATTCGCCCCAGGCCGTCTGCTTGTAGGGAAGCAGGAACAAGAGATCGATGTCGGAGCCGGCCGCCAGCACGCCGCGGCCGTAGCCGCCGGTGGCGACGACCGCCATGCGCTCGGCCTCGGAAGGGTTCTGCGCCGGGTAGAGGTGCTTGATCGCGAACTCGAACAGCAGGCGCACGATCTCGTCCTGCATGAAGGCGAGCCGCTCGGCGCAACGGCGCCCGTGGCGGTCGGCGATGAGCAGCCGCTCGGCCGCCGCGCGCCCGCGCGCGAGCGCGGCCTTGAGCCGCCGCGACACCGCCAATCTGAGCTCGTGCTCGCTGCCGGCGTGGACGGCCGCCAGGTGTTCGAGCTCGGCCGCGACGGCAACCGCGTCGAAAATTTCGGCTTCGGGCGAAACCTGATCGGTCAAGGTCAGCATGGGTCCATCGGGATAGCGAAGCGCAGGCGGCATGTCATACCGAAATCCAGCCCCGGTCGTCCCCCGCGAAAGCAGGGACCCATAACCACCGCCTCTGGAATATGGGTCCCCGCCTTCGCGAGGCGCCGCCAGAATAAAAATAATTACTATGTCACGTCGAAGAGACAACAAATAATTCTCATTGACGCCTCCGATCCTGCTTCCTAAGAAACAAATCTAGCGCCGATTTGAGCAAGCAGCTTGCGGGCGCGTAACAAATGCAGCTAAAGCGCGGGGCCCGCCCCCTCGCCAGGCTGACGGCGGGCAGAAAATCCCGCCTTCATCAACCGGCCTTCCCGCGCGCGACCGCGGTCGAGGTTCAAACGCATGGAGGTCGTCATGACCGAATTTTCCCGCCGTTCGCTTGTCGCCTGCGCGCTCGCGCTCGCCCTGCTGCCGAGCACGCGGCTCGCCGCCGCCGACAATCCCAAGGAAATCTACGTCGACTGGGCGACCTACAACCCGGCGTCGATGCTGCTCAAGGACAAAGGCTTCCTCGAGAAGGAATTCGCCAAGGACGGCATCAAAGTTGTTTGGGTGCAGACCAACAGCTCGTCCAATGCGCTCCAATTCCTCAACGCCGGATCGATCAATTTCGGTTCGACCGCCGGCTCCGCCGCGCTCGTTGCCAGGATCAACGGCAATCCGATCAAGTCGGTCTACGTCTATTCGCGGCCGGAATGGACCGCGCTCGTCACCACCAAGGACAGCCCCATCAACAAGGTCGCGGACCTCAAGGGCAAGAAACTCGCCATGGTGCGCGGCACCGATCCGCACATTTTCGCGGTGCGCGCGCTGCTCGCCGCCGGCCTCTCCGACAAGGACATCACGCCGGTGCTCGTGCAGCAGCACGCCGACGGCGGCAACCTCTTGATCCGGGGCGATGTCGATGCCTGGGCCGGCCTCGACCCGATGATGGCGCAGCACGAAGTCAACGAAGGCGCGCGTCTGTTCTACCGCAACCGCGACGCTAACACCTGGGGCATCCTCAATGTGCGCGAGGAGTTCGCCAAGGATCACCCCGATATCGTGCGGCGGGTGATTTCGGCCTACGAGGAGGCGCGCAAATACTCGCTCGCCAACTACGATGAGCTCAAGAAGACCTTCATCGCCGTTACCAAGCTGCCCGATGCCGTCGTCGACAAGCAGCTCAAGGAGCGCACCGAGCTCACCCACAACAAGGTCGGCCCGGCGCAACGCGAATCGATCCTCGAAGCCGGCCTTGCGTTGCAGAAGGCGGGCGTGATCGGCGCCAGCGTCGACGTCAAGAAGTCGGTCGACGACCTCATCGACGATCGCCACGTGACGGCCGCGAACTGACGCTCGCGTGCCGCGCGCCGTATGCGGGGCGGCTTCCAGAAATTCGCGATATTGCATTGGAAGGCCGTGCCGTGTCTCTTGTCTCCATGACCGCGGGCGTCGAACAAGCTGAGCTGTCACAGGCGGCGTCGAAAGCAGGATCCGCGCGCGTCCTGCGGCCCGCGCTCGGCTTGTTGCTGCCGGTGGCGATCGCCGTGTTCTGGGAAATCGCGGTGCGCATGGGCTTGTCCAACGGGCGCCTGGTGCCGTCGCCGTCGGTGATCTGGAACACGTTTGCCGATCTCGCCGCGACCGGCGAGCTCGAGCAGCACGCCTTCGCCACGCTCTGGCGCGTCGCGTGGGGATTTGTGTTCGGCGTCGCGGCCGGAACGATTTTCGGCGCGATCACCGGCTATTCGGCGCTGACGCATCGCCTCGTCGATCCGACGCTGCAGGCCTTGCGCTCGATCCCCTCGATCGCCTGGGTGCCGCTGTTCATCCTGTGGTTCGGCATTTTCGAGGCGTCCAAGGTCATTCTGATCGCGGTCGGCGTGTTCTTTCCGGTCTATCTCGGCGTGATGGGCGCGGTGATGTCGGTCGACCGCAAGATCGTCGAGGTCGGCCGCGCCTTTCGCCTGACTGGGCCGCAGATGGTGCGGCGGATTTTGTTGCCGGCGGTGCTGCCGGCCTACGTCACGTCGCTGCGCACCGGACTCGGGCTCGGCTGGATGTTCGTGGTCGCCGCCGAATTGCTCGGTGCGTCCGAAGGTCTCGGCTATCTCCTCGTCGACGGCCAGCAGCTCGGCAAGCCGGCGCAGATCGTCGCGGCCATCGTCGCCTTCGCCATCATCGGCAAGATCAGCGACTGGCTCATTGTACTGGCCGGCACGCCGTTTCTGCGCTGGGAAGACCGCTTCAGCGCGGCACCGCAGGTCGAGGCCGACTGATGGCGCTCGC
>JAFAHL010000378.1 GCA_019237215.1 Hyphomicrobiales bacterium
CCATCTCGTGCAACAGCACGACCGATGGCCCCTGTCCGGCAAGCTCGAAGTGGATGCTGATGCCGTTGGCGTCCATCCAGGGCACGGTCGTCCTCCCGCGTTTGCGCCGCGCATAGAGGCATGGGCGCTTGCAAAATTCAACACGAGGCGCGCCACCGGACACCTTCGCTGTCATCGTCCGCGAAGGCGGACGATCCAGTAGTCTCTGCACGGGCGTCGGGCATAATGCATCGGTGCGCAGGGCGGTGGATACTGGATGCCCGCATTCGCGGGCATGACGATCGCCGGTTAGGGCAACCATGGCATCACCGCGCAGGATCGACGTTCACTTCCACCTCATTCCGCCGTTCTACCGCGAGGCGGTCTACGCGGCAGGGAGAGGCCCGGCGCTGGGCAAATATCCGCTGTGGGCGCCCGAGCTCGCGCTCGAGGTGATGGATGCGCACGGCATCGAGGTCGCGCTCACGTCGCTGGCGCAGCCCGGCGTCGGCTTCGGCAGCGAGGCGGGCGCGCAGGCGCTGGCGCGGCGCTGCAACGACTACGCGGCCGAGCTCGTCGCGCGCTGGCCCGCGCGCTTCGGCGCTTTCGGCACGGTGCCGATGTGGAGCATGAAGGGCGCGCTCGAGGAGATCGCCTATTCGCTCGACGTGCTCAAGTTCGACGGCGTCTCGCTGTTTGCGAGCTACGGCGAAAATTTCCTCGGCGATCCGCGGTTCGATCCCGTGCTTGATATGCTGAACGAGCACGGCGCGGTCGTGTTCATCCATCCCGGCCTGCATCCCTCGAGCAAGGGGCTCGCGCTGCCTTGGCCGGCCTTCATGATGGAGTACTTGTTCGACACCACGCGCGCGGTGGTGAACCTGATTTTCTCCGGCGCGGTCGAGCGCTTCCCGCGCGTTCGTTTCATTTTGCCCCACGCCGGCGGGCTTGTGCCCTATTTCGCCTGGCGGCTTGCGGTGTCGCCGATGATCGACCCGCGCCTGCCGCAGCTCGCGCGCGAGCAGGTCTACGCCGCGCTCGAGCATTTCTGGTACGACAACGCGCTCTCGCCGGGAGAACAGACCTTCGGCGCGCTCGATCGCGTCGCTTTGCCCGAGCGCGTGGTGTTTGGAACCGACTACCCGTTCGCCAATCCGCGCGTCATCGCCGAGATGATCAAGACCTATGAATCCGGATTCCTCTCCGACGCGCGGCGCGCGCAGATCGACCGCGCCAACGCGCTGACGCTGTTTCCGAAATACGGCTGACGTTGTGCCGGCTACGCCGGCTTCGCCATCGACTCCACCAGCGGCGCGACGTCGCTGATCGCATCGAGCGACCACAGCCGCTCGCCCAGGTCTTTCGCCCGCGCGGTGCCGAGCACCGGCCCGACCAGGTCGAGAAACTTCGCCGTGAGGCCGGCGTCGTCGAGCGGCACGATGCGCGAGCCGAGCGCCTCGTCGGCCTGGCGCGTAAAGCTGCCGCGCGCGGTCGTCACCGTCACCCGCGCCGGGCGCAGCTGCGGATAGAGGCGATCGACATCCGCCGGCGCGGTCACCGTAAGCTTGCGGGCGACGGCGGCGAACGCGGGATCGCGCCGCGTCTGTTCCGAAAAATGCTCGAACTTGACCGCGCGGAATTTGAGCGCGAGCCCCATCAGATAAGGAAAGCTGAGCTGGGCGCTGGCGAAATCATCCCATCCGGTCTCGGCGTGCTCGGCGGCGATGCGATAGGTCGCAACCTCGATGCGCTCAACCTCGTCGCTCGCGATGGCCTCGTCGTTGACGAGGCCGATGAGCGCCTCGACCGCGGGCTGGATGTGCCGGCAGCAGGGATAGGGCTTGATGTAGCAATCGGTGATGCCGAACGGGGCCGCAGGGGGCAGCGCAATGGCGCGCGCCGACGAGCCCGGTTCAGGCGAGTGTCCGGCGCGCGCACTTTTAGAGTGGCCGCGCTGGCCGCTCGCTTCGCTCGCCAGCGCGGCGCGTGCCTTGTCAGCGCGGCCGAAGGCAAAGGCCTGCATGAAGCCGTCGCGCGCCTCGATCACGTCGGGCGGGCCTTCCACGCCTTGCTCCGCCAGCAACGCGGCCTGCAGGCCCTCGCGG
>JAFAHL010000764.1 GCA_019237215.1 Hyphomicrobiales bacterium
GTCGCAACGGATCGGGAAGTACTGCGTTTCATCGGTCAGCATGAGCTATTCGGTTTGGGAATTGAGTATGTCGATGCGCACCTGCTTGCGGCCGTCCGGCTGACCGCCGGTGCCGCGCTATGGACGCGCGACAAGCGTCTGCTCGGCGTCGCCCAACGATTGGGTTTGGCGGCAGGTCGGTTGCATTGGTTCGCCGCGCGCGTCGAGCGGATCGAGGCTGGCATCCCCACGGTACGCGACGCGTTTCCAGTTCCTTTTCCGCTGCTCACCGCAGCGCCGCGGCCAGCTGTTTGGCCTGCTCGGCGAGCACGTCCGGCGCCTCCTTCACGCTGGCGGGCGGCTTCATCGCCACGCCGATCTTGCGCGGAATGACGTGGACGTGCAGGTGGAACACCACCTGACCGCCGGCGTTCTCGTTGAACTGCTGGATGGTGACGCCGTCGGCGGCGAACACCTCGACGCTGGCCTTGGCGATCTTCTGCGCCACCTTCATGACGTGGGCGAGGTCGTCGGGAGAGACGTCGAGGATGTTGCGCGCGGGCGTCTTCGGGAGCACCAGCGCATGGCCGCTTGCGCGCGGCATGATGTCGAGAAAGGCGAACGCCTTGTCGTCCTCGTAGATCTTGTAGCACGGCAATTCGCCACGCAAGATTTTGGCGAAGATATTGTTGGGATCGTAAGCCGGCATGATTTTTCTCTCTCTCCTCATCCTTCCTTGCGGAACGGCGCGGTGTCCGCGAGCTCCGCGTGTGCTGCCGCCACATAAGCGCGCTCGCGCTTGAGGAAATCCTCGATCGCGCGCCGCAGCGCCGGATCGACGATGTAGTGCGCGGAATAGGTCGTCGTCGGCAGATAGCCACGCGAAATCTTGTGCTCGCCTTGGGCACCGGCCTCGACGCGGGCGAGCTTGTGCTCGATGGCGTATTGGATGGCCTGGTAGTAGCAAAGCTCGAAGTGCAGGAACGGGTGGTGCTCGATTGCGCCCCAATGGCGGCCGAACAGCGTCTCGGACCCGATGAAGTTGATGGCGCCGGCAATCCAGCGTCCGTTACGCTTGGCCATGACCAGCAGGATGCGCTCGCGCATCTTCTCCCCGGCGAGCGAGTAGAACGCGCGCGTCAAATAGGGGCGCCCCCATTTGCGCGAGCCGGTTTCCATGTAGAAATCGAAGAAGGCGTCCCACACGCTTTCGGTGAGATCCGTACCGGTCAGCCAATGCACGCTGATGCCGGCCGCGAGCGCGTCCGCGCGTTCGCGCCGAATGGTCTTTCGCTTGCGCGAGGCGAGCGCGGCCAGGAACGCGTCGAAGGTTGCGTAGCCGGCGTTCTCCCAATGGAACTGTTGGTGCGTGCGCTTGAGGTAGCCGCGCGCGCCCAGCAAGTCCCATTCGGGCTCGGTCGGGAAGGTGACGTGAACCGAGGAGGCGCCGGCGCGCCGACAGATATCGGTGAGCGCATCGGCGAGATGCGCGCGCACCGCGTCGGCGTACGGCCCCGCGCGCGCGAGCAATCGGCGGCCGGTGGCGGGCGTGAACGGCACCGAAACCTGCAGCTTGGGATAGTAGCTGCCCCCGGCCCGCTCATAGGCGTCCGCCCAGCCATGGTCGAAGACGTATTCGCCGCGCGAATGCGACTTCACATAGCAGGGGACGGCGCCGAGCAAGACGCCCTGGGCGTCTTCGGCGAGGAGGTGCATCGGCTGCCAACCGGTGCGGGCGCGGACCGATTGCGAGAGCTCGAGCGCGGACAGGAAGGCGTGCGAGATAAACGGGTTATACAGATCTCCTAATGCGGAGCTTTGGCGATTGGCAGCGGCCGGGCAGGGGCTGCCCGCCCCGTTCCCGCGTTCGGCCCATGCCGGATTGGCGCAGGCGTCCCAGCCCTCAGGAGCCACCTCGCCGATGGAGTTCGCCACGCGCAGGGTCAGTTCGATCATGGCCTTCGTCATGCAAGTTTACGGCCGAAATCCTTCGAAGATCATCTGGTCGGCATAGCGCACGGCCTTGTGCCGGTCAGCCGCGCTGCGCACGGTCCAGGCGAGCAGCGGTAGGCGCAAGAGCCTGTGCGCGACCGCGGGCAACAGCGCCGGCAGGTCGCGCACCGCGTAAGCGATGAATTGCGGTCGTGCCGACAGCACCTGCGCGAAGGTCGTTACCGCGCGCTTGGGCGCAGCCGCGACCTCGCCCCATCCGTGCTTTTCCGCGGCCATGCCGCGCGGCAGCCGCGGCGCGACGGCGCGCAGATCCGCGATCTGCGCCGGATCGAACGACATCACCGCGGCTGCGCCGCGATAGCCCGACAGTACGGTGGCGACGCGGCGCACGAGCCGCCGATCGCCATCGAACCGGCTCTTCATTTCGATGACCAGCGTGGTGCGGCCGGCGACCAGGTCGCACAATTCCCCGAGCGTGATCATGCGGTCGCCAGTCGCCTTGAAGGCAACGCGCTTGAGCTCGCCGGCCGTCGTCGCGTCGAGCCGGCTAGAGCCTTCGGTCAGCCGGCCGAGCGCATCGTCGTGGTAGACCATGGCCTCGCCGTCGGCGCTGATCTGCAGATCGCATTCGATGCCGTAGCGCGCTGCGATCGCGGCGGCGAATGCCGAGGGCGTGTTCTCGATGACGCTTTTTTGATCATGCAGCCCTCGGTGCGCCACTGGCCGTGCGATCAGCCAATCGAGATCGGCCATGGAGATGCGTCAGCCGACCTCGAAGATGCCCTCGACCTCGACCGCGGCATCTCCCGGCAGCACGGCGACGCCGACCGTCGTTCGCGCGTGCCGGCCCTTGTCGCCGAGCGCCGCGACCATGAGGTCGGAGGCGCCGTTCATTACCTTGGGGCCGTCGAGAAAGCCGGGATCGGAATTGATGAAGCCGCCCAGGCGCACCACCTGCTTGATCTTGTCGAGGTCGCCGAGCGCCGCCTTGACCTGCGCCAACACGTTGACCGCGCAGGCGCGTGCCGCTTTTTGGCCGTCCTCGAGGGATACGCCATTGCCGAGCTTGCCCTTGGCGACGAGCTTGCCGCCCGCGTCGAGGCAGATCTGACCGGAAACGAACAGCAGTGCGCCGACGCGCACGAAAGGGATGTAGTTGGCGACGGGGCTTGCGGGCGTGGGGAGCGCAATTCCGAGTTCCGCGAGCTTTTTTTCAACCGTTCCGGCCATGAAATCCTCCTGCTGCGCTTTAAGGCGGGGTGCGTTGTCTTCGCCGATTGGGCCTTGTCATGCAAGCCACGCCCGCGCGTGGCGCGGGCGTGGTTGCAGGAGGCGCGCCGCACCCCTATGTTGCGCCGCAATCGGGCGGCGCGGAGGCAAATTGCGATGACGATCCTCGGCAGGTCTGCGCTCGGCACGGTCATCGTGGCGGCGGCGCTCGCATTGGTCGCCTTCGGCGTCCGGCACGCAACCGCATTGCCGCCGGCGAGCGAGATGGCGTCCCACCGCGCGGTTTACGAGCTCAGGCTCGCGCAAACGCGGGGCAATTCCGCGGTCGCCGCGCGCGGGCGAATCCTCTACGATTTCTCCGGCAATGCCTGCGAGGGCTATGTCCTGCAATTCCGTCAGGTGTCGGAACTCGACAACGGCGAGGGCAAGGTCACGCTCAGCGACCTGCGTTCGACCACCTGGGAAGACGGCGCGGCCAAGAAGTTCATCTTCAAATCGCAGAACTATCTCAATGAGACGCTGCTCGATTCCGTCGATGGGGAAGCCGAACGCCAGCGCGACAAGGTCGCGGTTACCCTCAAGGAGCCGGCGGCCAAGACGTTCGACCTCGAGGCGGGCATGGTGTTTCCGACCGAGCACATGCGGCGGATCATCGCGGCTGCGCGCGAAGGCAAAAACATTCTGGAGCTTCCCGTCTACGACGGCTCCGAGAAGGGCGAGAAGGTCTACGACACGCTCACCGTCATCGGTGCCGAGATCGCGCCCGACGGGCGCGTTCCGAACGATGCCGCCGCCGGCCAACAGGCGCTTGCCGGCCTCAAGCGATGGCCGGTCACGGTGAGCTATTTCGACAAAACGGCGCGAAGCGGCGACCAGGCGCCGGTCTATGCCATCAAGTTCGAGGTCTACGAGAACGGCGTGTCGCGCGCGCTGATGCTCGATTACAACGATTTCGCCATCAGCGGCGAGCTCATCGCAATCGAGCTTCGCGACACCGCACCGTGCAAGTGACGGTCCGTCATCGGGTGCTCGCCAGGGCGCGATCGTAGTACGACAAATCGAGATATTTATCGGGCGGCGGCGGATTGCCGCCCCATTGTCCTTCGATCTCCGCGCGCAGCTTTAGCACGTTCTTGAAGCCGTCCAGGTCCAATTTCGCGTCCTTGGCCATGCCGTCGGCCGGATCGGTCGCCACCGCGTAGGATTGCGCCGCGCCCTGCGGCGCGAGCTGGAGACGATCGGCGAGCAGCGCAATGGCTTCTGCCTTGTTGGCGGGGTCGAGCGCCCAGCGGCGGCCTTCGATACAGGCGCTGATATAGCGCACGAGCGTGTCGCTGTTGGCCTTCGCCCAGTCGCGCATGACGAAGGCGCCGTCGGACTGATAGGCGCCGATCGCCTTCGCCGCCGCGCCCATGTCCTTCAATCCGGCCTCGCTGGCGCGGAACGTAAACGGTGGATTGAGCACGCCGGCGGCGGCATTCGCTTTGTCTTTGGTCATGGCCTCGAGCCGCGCGGTCGTGCCTCCGACCGGCTTGACCACGTAGTCGCCTTTGTTGAGGCCGTTGTCCTTGAGCACCTTGTAGAGCAGCAATGCAAAGGCGGTATTGGGGGCGTCGACCACGACCGTCTTGCCGCGCAGTTCGGCGTAAGCGTTGATCTCCGGCTGCACGAAAATGCGGTTGAAGCCGTTGTCGCCGCCGGTCACGATGGCGACGTCCGCCTTGGCGAGCTCGACCATCGCCACTGCGTTGTCGACCGCGGCGTGCGCGATCTGATGATCGCCTTTGGCCAGCCCGTTGCGCAGCACGTCGGAGTTGGGCGTATACAACAGCTCGATCGCGAGGCCGTGCTTGGCGAACAGATTTTTGTGTTGGGCCGCGTAGATCGAGAAGTTGGACAGGCCCGGGAAGACCATCACCTTGAGCTGGGTCTGGGCGGTCGCTGCGCTCATTGCCCCCAACGTTATCGCGCAGGCCAGCATGCCGACCATCGAATTGCGCATCGCCAGCATCGTCATCGCAAATTCTCCCGGCTTATTATGGATGCCACTCGAGCCGAAGTCTAACACCGGCCGCGGCGCATTCGTCCAGCGCCTTGGCTCATTCGTCCTCGTTGTCGCCGTCGAGCGCAAGCCCTTTGATGACGGCTTCGTCGCCAAAGCGCTCGCGCAGCCGGTCGATCGCCTGCTCGGCCTCGGCGCTGCGGCGGTCGATGAGGTCGGCGAAATCGGCCCCGTCGGCGTCGCACAGCGCCGAGAGGCCGATGCCGATCAGGCGGAACATCGTGCCGTCGGTTTCGCGTGCGAGCAGGTCGCGCCCGGCGGCGAAAATCCGCCCGGCGAGCTGGGTCGGGTGACTGAGCGAGTGCGCCCGGGTGCGGATGCGGAAATCGGCGGTTTTGAGCTTGAGCGTCACGGTCGAGCCGGCGAGCCCATTGGTCTTGAGCCGAGCGGAGACTTTCTCGGCGAGGCGCCACAGCCGCAGCTCCAGCGGGCGGAACTCGGCGATGTCGCGGTCGAAGGTGGTTTCCGCCGAAATGCTCTTGGCCTCGCGCTCGGCCCTGACCGGCCGGTCGTCGAGACCGCGGGCGAGGCGCGCGAGTCTGGCGCCCTCGACGCCGTAGCGCCGCTGCAACTCGCTCTCGCCGGCGCGCTGCAGATCCCCGATGGTGCGCAGGCCGTCGCGCGCCAGGCGTTGCTGCGCCATCTTTCCGACGCCGAAGATCAGCGTCACCGACTTCGGCGCCAGGAACGCGGCCGCCTCGGCGCCGCCGAGCACCGCGAAGCCGCGCGGCTTGTCGAGATCGGAGGCGATCTTGGCGAGAAACTTGTTGCAGGAGAGCCCGATCGACACGGTGATGCCGAGCGACGTCTCGACCTCGCCGGCGAAACCCGCGAGCGCCTTGGCGGGCGACATCCCATGCAGCCGCGCGGTGCCGGACAGATCCATGAACGCCTCGTCGATCGACACCGGCTCGACCAGCGGCGTGAGCTTGAACATGAGCTCGCGCACTTGGCGTCCCACGCGCGCGTATTTCTCCATGTCCGGACGAACGACGCTGGCGTGCGGGCACAGCCGCCGCGCCTCGAACATGGGCATCGCCGATCGCACGCCGAACGTGCGCGCAACGTAGCAGGCGGTGAGCACGACGCCGCGCTGGCGGCCGCCGACGATCACGGGCTTGTCGGCGAGCGAGGGGTCGTCGCGCTTCTCGATGGTGGCATAAAAGGCGTCGCAATCGACATGCGCGATCGCGAGCGCGTCGAGATCGCCATGGCGCAGCACCCGCGGCGAGCCGCAGGCGGAGCAGCGCCCGGCTCGCTCCGGCACGTCGCGGCGGCAATCGCGGCAGAAGCCGGGCATGGATCTCTCGCACGTTGCATCGTCGCTCACAGCCGTGCGAGCGACTCCGGTCATGGCGTGTCGCGCTCCCAACTACGCCCGGCCATGGTATCACGCGCCGTTATCACCTCGCCGGGGTCGATGGCGTTTTCCGCCGCAAACGCAAGCAGCAACGGCTCATCGGCCGCGAGGTGATCGAGCACGCCGAGGAGGAATTGCGGCTCGCGCGCGGCCGCGCGAATCGAATCGGGACCGATTCCGGTCATGGCCAGGAAGCGGCCGAGCCGCTCGGGCTCGGCGGCGATGAAGCCGAGCGCGGCGATGGCGAGATCTTCGGCCGCCGCTTGCGCATCCTGACGGCTTGCCGGCCGGCGTCGCTTCGTCATCGCAATCTCCGCAAAGTCGCGCCCGGCGGCAGGCCGGCAAGCAAACCTCCGTTGCGGCCTGCGATCAAGGGCGCCGCCGGGTGACCTCGCCGGCAGGCGTAAAATCAAGTCCCTCGACGCAAGGGCAAGATGTCGGCTAGGTGAGGAGGCTTTGATTTGTTCGAGGAGGCGACGATGCGCCGGAGCCGTCCATCCCTTGCCGGACTGAGCATTCTTTTCGCATTGGGGCTCGCGCTGTGGGAAGTGTACTTCTTTTGGTTCGCAGGATCGTTGGGCCTGGAAGCGCCGCTCGGCGTGTTCACGCCGGATCGACTCGGCTTCAACATGGCGTGGCTCGCCGCGATCTATCTCACGTTTCAGCTCACCTCGATTCCCTTCGCCTTGCCCTCGGCCACCGGTCGCTTCATCGGCGTGGTGGACGGCATGGCCTCGCTGGTGCCGCTCGCGGTGGTGCTGATCGCCGTGTTCGGTAAGCCGCACTTGATCGGCGCCGGGCCGCGCTGGGAGGCGGCCGTCCTGCTCATTTTCATCACCTTGGTCGACCTGTTCGGCGGATACACGTTCAACATCGCGCTCAGCCGCCGTACCATGGATGTCTCACCGGTCGGCTCGGCCTGATATGGGCCGCGGCCGCCTGTTTGCGTTTCCGTAACGTCTCGGCCCTACTACCCACTCCCGTGAATGCCTGAGTCGCAAGTCTCGGAACCAGCGACGACGGCAGCGGACTCGGATCGCGGGGAACAGCGTCGATTTCGGAAGGTCGGCCATGTCGAAGACCGTGATGATCGTGGAGGATAACGAGCTCAACATGAAGCTCTTCCACGATCTGCTGGAGGCTCACGGCTACAACACCATCGGCACGCGCAACGGCATCGAGGCGCTCGATCTCGCCCGCAAGCACCATCCCGACTTGATCCTGATGGACATTCAGCTGCCGGAAGTCTCCGGACTCGAAGTGACCAAGTGGCTCAAGGAAGACGCCGAGCTCAAGGCCATTCCGGTGGTCGCGGTGACCGCGTTCGCGATGAAGGGCGACGAGGAGCGCATCCGCGAAGGCGGGTGCGAGGCCTATTTGTCGAAGCCGATTTCGGTGGCCAAATTCATCGAAACCATTCGCCGCTTTCTCGGCTCGGCGTGAAGCCGACGCGTCGAGACCCCCGGCGGGCATTTTCGGCCCGGAACGCGCCCCGAGAGCAAAATGCCGCGGTCAATCCTGGCCGTTTAGGTTGACGAAATTCTCTTCCTTATCCACAACCTAATTTGTTGATTTCCGAGGCAGTTGCGCTACTTTGCCCGAGGCGGTGGAAAGCGACTCTTGGCCTGGTCAGGTCCGGGGCGCGGGGGTATGCCCCATCGCCTATCGCATTGATAACCCTGCGGAATGCTCAGGTCCGCCGCATCTCCTGGGTCCGTGGGGTTCGGCCGGTTCGGGGGCGGTACGAGTGGCCTCCTCATGACGCCGCTCCCGACCGGCCACCTTCGTCGCGGCCTTCGGTCAGCGGCCTAATTCACAGCCCAATTACGCAAAATACGGAAAAGGCATGCGCCGCATGGTCGCCGCGGCGCGCCCTCACTTGATCTTGGACTCGCGGAATTCGACGTGCTTCTTGGCGACCGGATCGTATTTCTTCTTCACCAGCTTGTCGGTCATGGTGCGCGAGTTCTTGCGCGTCACGTAATAGAAACCGGTGTCGGCGCTGGAAACCAGCTTCACTTTGATGGTGGTAGCCTTCGCCATGGCGAGCCTCGATCGCGTTGATGCGCGCGCAACCTAGCCGTCGGCGGGTGAATGTCAATGCGCACGAGCCGCATCACAACATCTCCCGTCGGAAGCGTCCGCGCGGCATGCTGTAGAACGGAACCGGCAGCGCGTGGGCGAAGCCGTCGGCGATGCGCGCGTCGAGCTCTTCCAGCATCACGCCGGTCACCGCCGGCATGTCGAGCTGCTTGGCGTCCCTAAGCGGCATCCACACGAGTTCCACCAGCTCGGCGTCGGGACCGATCACGCCGTCGATGCGCTGCGCGATCGCGCTCGCATCCATGGTGAAGAAGCGCGCGTCGAATCGGCGCGGCCGGCCCGGGGGGGTGATGGCGCGGCCGATGAAGTGCAATGCGCCGAGATCGGGAAGGACATTCGCCGCGGCGAACGCGGTCCACGGCCCGCGCGGGACCTTTGCCGTGGCTTGGCCGCGCACGCCGAGGAGGAGGCCGGTCTCCTCGAACGTCTCGCGGATGGCGGCGAGCGCGAACGCGCGTGCCCTGGCCGCGCTCGGGCGCTGCAGCCGCTTCATCAGGTGCGCTTCGGTCGACGGATCGAGCGGTCGCGCCACCGGCATGTGCCGATCGGCGGGATCGACGCGGCCGCCGGGAAAGACGAATTTCCCCGGCATGAATTTGTGACCGTGATGGCGTTTGCCGAGCAGGACCTTGGGCACGCGGCCGCCGCGGTCGACCAGAATCAGCGTCGCCGCATCCTTCGGGCGCACATAGGGGGAGGTGAGGTCGCGCTCGACCTCGTTCATGCGCTTGACGAAGCGCTCCATGCGCGCGATGCGCTCCGCGAGGACGTCGCTCATCGCTTCCTCATACGCTCGCGCGGCGCGCGCTTCGCGGCCTGCGCATGGACTGCGCGCTCACGCCTTCCCCGTCGGCGCGCGCCGTCATAGCGGCCTTCGGAAAGGAGTTCGAATCGCAGCGCGCCCGCGACCGGGGCGGCCTCGACTAACCGCACCGTGACGCGATCGCCGAGGCGGTGCGTCTCGCCGCTGCGCGCGCCGATCAGGGCATGGCGGTCCTCGTGGTAGCGGAAGTAATCGGCGCCGATGGTGCGCGCGGGGACGAAGCCATCGGCGCCGGTGTCGTCGAGCTTGACGAACAGGCCGGCGCGGGTGGCACCCGAGATGTGGCCCTCGAAGGTCGCGCCGATGCGGTCGGCGAGGAAATGGGCGAGCAGGCGGTCGAAGGTCTCGCGTTCCGCTTTCATGGCGCGGCGCTCGG
>JAFAHL010000397.1 GCA_019237215.1 Hyphomicrobiales bacterium
AGGACGTGGAGCTGCTGCCGCCGATTCTGGCGCCCGACAAGAACATCTGCGTCGGCATCAACTATCCCGACCGCAGCGCCGAATACAAGGACGGCAGGGATGCGCCGAAATATCCCAACCTGTTTTGCCGCTTCCCGACTTCGCTCGTCGGCAGCGGCCAGCCGATCGTGCGGCCGAAGGTGTCGGATAAGTTCGATTACGAGGGCGAGATCGTGCTGGTGGTCGGCAAGGAAGGCCGGCATGTCCCACGCGAGGACGCCCTTGCCACGATCGGCGGCGTCACGCTCGGCAACGAAGGCAGCGTGCGCGACTGGTTGCGTCACGGCAGCTTGAACGTCACGCAGGGAAAGAATTTCGACCAGTCCGGCAGTCTCGGCCCTTGGATCGTGACGACCGACGAGCTCGACCCGGCAAAGCCGCTGCACCTGACGACGCGGGTGAACGGGGAGCTGCGGCAGGACGACAGCACCGACCGCCTCACCTGGGGCTTCGCCTGGCTGATCAACTACATCAGCACCTTTGCGACGCTCAAGCCCGGCGACTTGATCTGGACCGGAACCCCGACCGGCGCCGGCGTGCACCGAAATCCCTCGGTGTGGCTCAAGCCCGGCGACGTGGTGGAAGTCGCGGCGCCGCAGATCGGCGTTCTGCGCAACACGGTGGTGGACGAAGTGTAGCTCGCTCTCCGCTCATTCCCGCGTAAGCGGGAATCCAGGGGCCACGATTTCAGGCTCTGGGTCCCCGCTTTCGCGGGGACGAGCGGACGTTGCGTTGTCCGTCGCTTCAGTGCACCAGCTCGGTGACCTTGCCGTCCTTGGAGCGGCCCTGCGCGTAATACTGGCCGATGTTCTTCATCAGCGCGGCGTCCGACACGGAATAGATCACCGCGTCGGTCTTGCCGGTATTGATGTGGCGCCGCCACAGGAAGTTCGGCACCACGAAAATGTCGTTCTGCGTCCACTCGAGGCGCTTGCCGCCGACCTCGGTCGCGCCCGAGCCTTCGATCGCCACGTAGAAGGTGCCGGCGGTCTCGCGCTTGAGTTCGGTCTCCTCGCCCGGGCGCAACAGCTGCGCCGAATAATTCAAGGTCTTGAACACGGGCTCGCCGGTCACCGGATTGACGAAGTCTATCTTGATGCCCTCGTGCGGATCGCCCTTCTCCTTGCGCAGGCTGTAGAGCGTCTCGAGCACGTCGGCGCCGCGGTAATGAATGAGCGGCGCGGGGCTGCGGCCGACGCCGACCTGGTGATCGACGAAGGCGGGCTTTATGCCGCCGCGGCCGTAAAGCCGGCGTGAGCGGCCCTCGCTCTTGGTCACGGCCTGCACTTTCGCGTTGCCTTGCGCGCCCGGCATGTCGTGATCGACCCACGCGGCGTCGAGGAACTCCATCAGCGGCCAATCCAGCATGTCGATCCAGATTACCGGCTCGCCCGAGTCGTTGCCGTGGTCATGCCAGGTGCCGTTCGGCGTCAGGATCAAGTCGCCGCGCGAGGCCGTGCAGCGCTCGCCCTCGACGACGGTATAGCCGCCCTTGTCCGACAGGATCGTGCGGCTGGCGTTGGGCGAGTGCAGGTGGACGGGCGCAACGTCGCCGGGATTGTAGATCGAGATCGCGCAGCGGATGGTGTTGGTGACCTGCAGACGGCCGTTCAATCCCGGATTGAGCAGAAGAATGCTCTGCCGGTCCGCGAACTCGATCGGCGACACCTCGGCCTTGCGCGCAATCTCGGAGATGCGATGCAGATAGGGGCTGAACTCGCTCCAGCGCCACATGCAGGGAATCGTCTTCATCTGGTTGGCGGCGACGCGGCCCGAGGCGAGCTGCCCGCTGCCTTCGCCGCCCGTCGCGCTGAACCACGGACGCTGGGCCGGGGCGTTCGCCTGGGTTCGGATCCAGACGTTGTGTTTGGCGGCGTCGACGTTGATGGCTTCCATCATCTCGCGCGCCTTGTTGGAGAGCGGAACTTGCTTCTTCTGCGTGGCGGCTGCGGCGGCGGTCATGACGTTTTCTCCTTGCGATCTTGCTCTGATGTCCGGGGCGGTGCGACGCGCGCAGTGAAGCCTAAAGCTTTGAAATGACTTGGCGGCGCCTGATCCGGATTGGCCCTGAGGAGACGTATAGCCCCTCCCGGAAACTTTGCAATCGACGCAGCGGCATGCCGGGGCTGCAGGCCCCTCATTTGGCGGCCAAAAAATCCTTGACGGCGCGAGTGAAGCCCTCGGGCTGGTCGAGGTTGGAAATATGCCCGGCGCCGGCAAGCTCAACGAAACGCGAGCCGGGCAGCGCTTCGTTGAGCTTGCGCATGGGCGGCGCGGCGGCGTCCTTCTCGCCGACCAGAAACAGGACCGGTCGCGTCACCCTTGCAAGCGCCGCGGCATAGTCGTGGTCGGCGAGCGCGGCGGCGCATCCGATGAAGCCGTCAACCGGCGTGCTGCGGATCATCTGGCGCACCTTGTCGACATGCGGCGGGTTGGCCTTGATCACGTCGGGCGGAAACCAGCGCGCGATGGTGGGCTCGACCAGAGCCCCCATGCCTTGCGCTTGCGCGACGACGATGCGCTCCTCCCATTGCTGGCTGCTCGTCGGCGTCGACTGGCACGGCGAGTCGCAGACGATGACGCGGTCGAGCCGGTCTGGATGTTTCTGCGCCAAGCCGAGCGCGGTGGCGCCGCCCATGGACAGGCCGGCAAAATGCGCCTTCCTGATCGCGAGCGCGTCCATCAACGCGAGCGCGTCGGCGATTAACAGATCGAACGGGTAGCGGCCGGCGGGCGCCTCGGTCAGGCCATGCCCGCGCTGATCGTAGCGCAGCACGCGCAACGCGCGGCCGAGCTCGCGCGCCTGGTCATCCCACATGGTCAAATTGGTGGCGAGCGAGTTGCTGAGCACGAGCCACGGCGCCCCGTCGGCCCCGTCCACTTGGTAATTGATGCTGATCCCGTTCGCCTTGACCTTCATGACAGTCCCCCGCTCCTTCAGCCGGCGCGTTGCCGGGTCGTCGACGCAGCCTGCGCGCCCAAAAAGTCCAGCAGCAACGCGAGCAGCGCATCTGGCGCTTGCGCCGGCATCATGTGCACGGCGTCGATCAATTCGAAGCGCGCGCCGGGAATTGTCCGCGCGAACTGCTCGCTGGCGGCCGGTGGGCGCACCTGGTCGAAGCGGCCGGCGACCACCATGGTCGGCCGCCGGATGTCTTTGGCGAGATGCGTCACATTGGGCCGCACGATCGAGCGGTTCATCGCGGCGAAGCACACCGGATCATGGGCAAGGTAGCGCCCACGGTAGGCGGCGTAGGCGGCGCGGTCGCCAATCTCGGCCGGCCAGGATTTGTCGAGCGTCACCGCAAGAGCCTTGCGCAAGCCTTCGCGCTCGGCCAGGCCCGCGCGCTCTTCGAGCGCGGCCACGCGACTGGGATCGGCGCCGGTGAACGGATTGCAGAACACGAAGCTCGCGATGCGATCGGGATGCCGGCCCATGTAGATCAGCGCCTGCATGGTGGCGGCGGCGACGGTGACGAAATGGTAGGGGGCGGCGAGGGCGCTGCCTTGCAGCACCGCTTCGAGGTCATCGACGAGGATTTCGGTGGCGATCGGTTGGCGCACCTTTTCCGAGAGCCCCGAGCCGCGCTGGTCGTAGCGCAACGTGCGGAAGCGTTCGCTCAGGGCGGGAGCGATGCCGTCCCAGCTGTCGAGCGTGCCCCCCATCTCGTGCAACAGCACGACCGATGGCCCCTGTCCGGCAAGCTCGAAGTGGATGCTGATGCCGTTGGCGTCCATCCAGGGCACGGTCGTCCTCCCGCGTTTGCGCCGCGCATAGAGGCATGGGCGCTTGCAAAATTCAACACGAG
>JAFAHL010000698.1 GCA_019237215.1 Hyphomicrobiales bacterium
CAAGCGCAAGTACTCGCCGGCCGCGTGGCCGTCGTCACTGGAGCGGCGAACGGCATGGCGCGCGTGATGGCGCGCGCGCTCGCCGGCGCCGGCGCCAAGGTCGCGGGCGTCGACGTCGATGCGGGCGGTCTCGATCGCCTCGCGGCCGAACCAGTGTTTGCCGGAAAATTCCTCAACGCCGTCGCCGACGTGTCCAAGGCCGCAGATTGCCGGCATGCCGTTGAGCGGGTGCTGGGGACTTTCGGCGCGCTCGATATCCTGATCAATTGCGCCGGCATCACCATGTCGACCGCGGCCGGGCACAGGGAGGCCCGGATCAAATTCTTCGAGGCCGATCCGCAAGGCTGGCAGCGCATCGTCGCGATCAACGCCATCGGCGCATTCCTGATGGCAAGGTTCGCGGCCGAACCCATGATCAAGCGGGGCTGGGGACGCATCATCAATGTGACGACGAGCTTCGACACAATGCTGGCCGGTGGGCTGTCGGCTTACGGCGCGTCCAAGGCTGCGCTGGAGGCAAGTTGCGTGAGCTTCGCCAAGGACCTCGAAGGCACGGGCGTCACCGTGAACATCCTGGTGCCGGGCGGGCCAACCGATACGCCCGGCTTCTTCCCGCCCGGCAAGCCGCGCCCTCCCCTGCTGCTCGACCCCGAGATCATGGGCACGCCGGCGGTTTGGCTCGCCTCGCCGCAATCCGACGGCATCAGCGCCTGCCGCTTCATCGCGCGCGACTGGGACGTGCGCCTGCCGGCGGCCGAGGCTGCGGCGCGGGCGCGCGCGCCGGCGGCATGGCCCGCGCTCGCCGAGAGCGCCAGCGCAGCCCGCGGGTATGCGATGTAGTCGATGTTTCAGGTTCGATGCCGCCTACGCGCGCAGCGCCGCATCGAGCACGAGCCCCGCGAACAGAATCAGCCCGGCATCGCGGTTCGACTTGAACACCACCAGGCAATTGATGGGATCGTCAACGTCGAGGCGTGCGATCTGCCACGCAAGGTGCGTGGCGAAGGCGAGGAGCCCAAGCGCGAAGAGGAGCCCCGCCCCCGCGCTCCATCCCGCCAATGCGATCAGTGCCACGGCGAGCGCGTAGAACAACGCGAGCATGGGCTTGGTGCGTTCGCGGAAGAGCAGCGCGGTCGACTTGATGCCGATCAGCGCGTCGTCCTCGCGGTCCTGGTGAGCGTAGATCGTGTCATAGCCGATGACCCACGAAATCGCGCCGGCATAGAGCAGGAGCGCGGGCAAATCGAGCCGGGCGAACGTCGCCGGCCATCCCATCAACGCGCCCCAGGAGAACGCGAGACCGAGCACGATCTGCGGCCAGTAGGTGATCCGCTTCATGAAGGGATAGATCGCCACCACGGCCAGCGATGCGAACCCCACATAGATGGTGAAGCGATTGAACTGCAGCAGAACCGCGAGCCCGACCAAGGCCTGCAGCATGAGAAAGGCGGCGGCCGCCGCGACCGTCACCTGTCCCGAGGGGATTGGCCGCGAGCGCGTGCGCTCGACCCGTGCGTCAAGGTCGCGATCGACGATGTCGTTCCAGGTGCAGCCCGCGCCGCGCATGGCGAAGGCGCCGATAAAAAACAACAAGAGGTGCGAGATATTGACCTGGCTGCGGGCGTGCACGGCGGCAAGCCCGACGGACCACCAGCACGGCATCAACAGCAGCCACGAGCCGATCGGCCGGTCGAGGCGCGCCAGCCGCAGATAGGGGCGCGCCCAAGCGGGGGCGACGCCGTCGACCCAATTGCCGGTCGAATCGGCGACGCGACCCGCGCCGCGGGTCATTGCGGCGACAGCGGGCTGCCCGTGAGCGTGTCGAAGGTGGACGACCCCTTCTTGGCGGTCGAAGCGTCCGGCACCAGCGGCGTCGTGCCGAGGGCATCGCTCAGGGTTGGGCCGGCCTGGCGCGGTCCCTGCGCGGCTATGTCGCAAATCTTCTTGCTCATCTCCGAAGCCTTGCCGTGGCCTTCCTTGACTTGCTTCAGGACCTCGGGGGGAACGCCGCAGGTTGCACTGTGCTCTTGCAAGCCCTTCAACATCTTATCTTCCGCCGAGAGGAAGACCTTGAAAAGCTTGCATAATTCTTCGGGAGATACCTTCTTTTGGCTGGCCGCCTGGATCGCGTGGCCGTGCTTGGAGACTTCATCCCGGTTGCCGAGGAGCTGCTGACAGGCGGGGGGCGGCTCCTGCGGCGCGCTGAATGCCCCTCCCGGCATGCCAGGCATCCCGGGCGACGGGGACATGCCCGGCCCTGGGGACATGCCGGGCGAGCCGGGCATCCCCGGCATACCTCCAAACTGCGCCGCCGCCGGCCAAAGCGGCACGACGGCGAGTACCCACGCCAACGGAAGAGCCCGGCTGAGCGTCATGACGGTAATCCCCCGGCCGCTCGATTCGACCCCTCGATCCTGCGGCCCCACCTATTAACAGCCCTTTGAATTCGGCGATAACACGGCAAAACCCCGGACCGGGAGGGGCAATCCTCCCTCACCCGACGTTGGAGGGCGGGCGGACCACGCATCGTTTACCGGCGTTTCGCTTTCTGGTTTCTCAGCTGCCGTCCGCAACCATACGGCGACCAATTACGGCCCCCATGCCCCGCTGCGATTTTCACGCCCCTCGCCTTTACCTCGACGCGCCGATCGAGGAGGGCGCGAGCATCGCGCTCGACGCGTCGCAAGCCAATTACCTCGGCAACGTGTTGCGGCTGAAAGCGGGCGATGGCGTGCTGGTATTCAACGGCCGCGACGGCGAATGGCGGGGCACGCTCGCGAGCGCCGGAAAACGCCGGCTCGCGCTCGCCATCGGCACGCGCACCCGGCCCCAGACCGCCGCGCTCGACCTGCATTATCTGTTCGCTCCGCTCAAGCACGCGCGCCTCGACTACATGGTGCAGAAGGCGGTCGAGATGGGCGTTTCCCGCCTGCAGCCGGTGCTCACCCGGCACGCTCAGGTCACCCGCATCAACCTCGAGCGCATGCGCGCAAATGCCATCGAGGCCACCGAACAGTGCGGCATCATGACGCTGCCCGAAATCCGCGCGCCGCTGACGCTCGAGCGGCTGATCGCGGAATTCGATCCCGACCGCCTGCTCATCTTCTGCGACGAGGAGGCGCAGGTGAAGGACCCGGTGGCTGCGCTCTCGCAGGCACGCGCTGCTCGCGGTGGGCGGCCGCTCGCGCTCGCCGTCCTCATCGGTCCCGAGGGGGGCTTCGCAGCGGACGAACGCGCCGCGCTCCTGGAACTGCCGAATGTGGTGCGGCTTGCGCTCGGCCCGCGCCTTCTGCGCGCCGATACCGCCGCGGTCGCGGCGCTCGCGCTGGTGGGGGCGGTGCTCGGGGATTGGCGCTAGGTGTCCGAAAACCGGGCCGAGGCCGGCGTTAAGCGCGCCCGCGGTTTGGCATCGAATTCACCCCCCAAGCGTGCTAAAGCGCCGCCGCCACCGCCTGAACCCGACTGCGGCCGCGCCATGACGAGCGCCAGAACAATCCCGACGACCACCACGCCCGACGCGCTCATCGCGTCGTTCGAGCGCGCGGGCTATGCGCGGGTGGCGCCCGCGATTCTGCAGCCGGCGGAGCCGTTCCTCGACCTCTCCGGCGAGGACATCCGCAAGCGCATGTATCTCACCACCGATCCGCAGGGGCGCGAACTGTGCCTGCGCCCCGACCTCACCATTCCAGTCTCGCGCGACTATCTCGCTTCGCCCGCGGCCGGCAAGCCGCGGGGCTTTTGCTATCTCGGTCCGGTGTTCCGGCATCGCGCCGAGGGCGGCGGCGAATTCTTGCAGGCCGGCATCGAATCCTTCGCCCGGCCGGATAGGGCGGCGGCGGATGCCGAAATGCTGGCGCTCGGGCTCGACGCGACCGCGCATTACGGCCTGGGCGCACCCGACATCCGTACGGGTGACGTGGCGCTGTTTTGCGCCCTGGTCGCGGCACTCGATCTCGCGCCCGCCTGGAAGCGGCGCTTGATCAAGGACTTCAACCATAAGACATCGCTGGCGCAGGATCTCGATCGGCTCACCATCGGGGCTGCGCATGCGCGCTCGGAATATCAAGGCGTGCTCGCTGCGCTCGCCGGCTCCGACCCCAAGGGGGCGCACGCGCTCGTCACCGATCTTTTGTCGATTGCGGGCATCACCGCGGTCGGCGGCCGCTCGGTGGGCGAGATCGCCGACCATTTCCTCGAGCAGGCGGCGCTCGGCGCGCAGACCTCGCTGCCGCGAGAAACGCGCGCGCTGATCGAAAAATTCCTCGCCATCACCGGCGATCCGCACGAGGCGGCGGCCAAGCTGCGCGCGTTCGCGCGCGAGGGCAAGATCGCGCTCGACGGCGCGCTCGACGCCTTCGAGAGCCGCACCGCTTGTCTCGCCGCGCGCGGCCTCGACCTCGCCCGCATCCGCTTCTCGACCGCCTTCGGGCGCGGCCTCGACTATTACACCGGGTTCGTCTTCGAACTGCACGACCCGCTCGCCCGCGCGCTCGGCCCGCTGGTCGCCGGCGGCCGCTATGACGGGCTACTTACGCGGCTCGGCAGCGCCAACGCCATTGCCGCGGTCGGCTTTGCGGTGTGGATCGAGCGGCTCGCGGCGCTGCGGAGCGTATCATGAGCGCGACACTTGTCGTCGCCGTGCCGGCGAAAGGCCGCTTGCAGGCGAACATGGAAGCGTTCTTTGCGCGCGTCGGACTCGAGCTGGTCAAGCCGCGCGGCGTGCGCGACTACCGCGGCACGATCGCCAACCTCCCCGGCGTCGAGGTGGCGTATCTGTCGGCCGCCGAAGTGGTGGATCTCCTGGCGCAGGGTGCGGTGCATCTCGGCGTCACCGGCGAAGACCTCGTACGCGAAAAAATACCCGACGCGGATCGGCGCGTCGTCTTCGTCGACGCGCTGGGCTTCGGCCACGCCAACGTCGCGGTGGCGGTGCCGCAGGCGTGGATCGACGTGCACAGCATGGCCGATCTCGACGATGTCGCGATCGCGTTCCGTCTCGAGCACGAGCGCAAGATGCGCGTCGCGACCAAATATGTGAACCTCACGCGCGATTTCTTTTCCAGTCACGGCGTCACCGACTACCGCATCGTGGAAAGCTCGGGCGCGACCGAGGCCGCGCCGGCGGCCGGTACCGCCGAGCTCATCGTCGACATCACGACCACGGGAGCAACGCTCGCCGCCAATGGGCTCAAGGTGATCGACGACGGGGTGATCCTGCGCTCGCAAGCCAACCTGATCGCGGCGCGCGCGGCCAACTGGGGCGCGGCCGCGCGCGCGACCGCGCGCAGCGTGCTCGATCGCATCGCGGCGCAGACGCACGCGCGCGCGTTCCGCGAGGTGCGCACCCGATTTGCCCGCTGCGACGACGCGCTCATCGCCGAGGCCAAACAACGCTTCGGGGTCGAGACACCGTTCGGCGGGCCGACCTCCTCAGGCATGCTCACGTTGCATTGCCCGCCGACGCACGTCCATGCACTGGCGACGCTGTTGCGGGACAACGGCGCCGAGAACGTCGTCGTCGCCGATCTCGGCTACGTCTTTTCTCGCGCCGACCCGCTTTACGCCAAGCTCGAAGCGGGGCTTGGACCGCCGTCATGACGCGCACGCCGACGTTCCCGTCTCGAGCGTCGACCGCGTCGCGATCGTCGCCTTCTATCACAGCGCGGCGAAGTCGATCGGCTTTAAGCGATCGAGCGGGCGGTGGAGCGGCGGCAGCGGATATTTGAGGCCGGTTGCGCAATTGAAAAGCATGACCCGCTCCTCGCGGCGAATTCGGCCGTCGGCGAGCGCCTGTTTGAGCGCCGCATAGGTCGCGCCGCCCTCCGGGCACAGCAACAGGCCTTCCTCGCGCGCGACCTCATCGATCGCGGCGGTGATCGCGTCGTCCGGCACTGCGATGGCGAAGCCGCCGCTCGCGCGCACCGCGCGCAGGATGAGAAAGTCGCCGATCGCCTGCGGCACGCGGATGCCGGACGCGATGGTATGCGCGTCCTGCCAGCGCGGCGCATGCTCCTCGCCTGCGTCGAAGGCGCCCACGATGGGGGCGCAGCCTGCCGCCTGCACCGCCACCATGCGCGGCCGCTTGGCGCCGAGAAAGCCGATCGCTTCGAGTTCGGCGAACGCCTTCCACATGCCGATGAGGCCGGTGCCGCCGCCGGTCGGATAGAGGATCACGTCCGGCACGTCCCAGCCGAGCTGCTCGGCAAGCTCGAGGCCCATGGTCTTCTTGCCCTCGATGCGGTACGGCTCCTTAAGCGTCGAGGTGTCGAACCAGCCGACTTTCGCCGCGCCCTCGGCGACGATCTTGCCGCAATCATCGATCAGGCCGTTGACCTGGTAGACGGTTGCGCCCTGCAGCGCGATCTCGCGAACGTTCACCTCCGGCGTGTCCTCGGGACAAAACACGGTGGTCTTGATGCCGGCGCGGCTGGCAAAGGCGGCGAGCGCCGCGCCGGCATTGCCGTTGGTCGGCATGGCCATATGGGCGACGCCGAGCGCCTTCGCCATCGACACCGCCATCGCAAGCCCGCGCGCCTTGAACGAGCCGGTCGGCAGCCGGCTTTCGTCCTTGACCAGAATCTCGGTTGCCTTGAGCGTCTTGGCGAGCCTCGGCATCGCCATGATCGGCGTGACCGGCTCGCCGAGGCTGACGATGTGGCGTGCGCGGCGGACGGGCAACAGTTCGCGGTAGCGCCACAGATCCCGCGGGCGGCGCGCCAACGCGTCCTTGGTCAACGCCTTTTTGATGCCGGCGAGATCGTAACGCACGAGCAGAGGCTTGCGCTCGCGCGATAGATTGTGCAGCTCGTCCGCCGCATAGCGCGCGCCGGTCGCCGAACATTCGAGGTTCGTGACGAAGGTCGCTCGTTCCGTGGTCAAGTTTTCGTCGTCACGCATAGGCCGTCTCCGACGCCGGTGTGGCAAGCAGGAGCTGGTCCGCCCCTCATTCGGCTGACCGCTCCGCCCGGGGTTCGCGCGTCCTGAACACGACGAAATGCGAGAGCAAAAAATTCACCGCAAAGCTCGCTGCGATCGCCAGAAGTTTCGCCACCGGGACCGGCAGCCAACGCGATGCCACCACCAGGACCGTCGTGTTGGCAATGACCCCGACAACGCCGGATGCCACGAAGGCGCCGTAAGCGCGCCAGCGTAGCTGCCGCCCGGACTCGGCCGCAAAGGTGATGAAGCAGTTCATCACGTAGGAGCCGGACACCGCCACGAGCCAGGCCAGCACGTTGGCGGGGATCAACGGCAGCTGGATAAGGTAATAGGCGGAGAGGAACACGCTGTAATCGACGAGCGTGTTGACCACGCCGACCATGGCGAAGCTCGCCGCCTTGAGCGTAACCGCGCGCTCGTGCCAAGCCCGGGCAAGGCGGCGTTGTAGGCGATCGAGGGGCGCGGGTAGCCTCATGGCGGGCCCCGCTTAGCACGTCCGGACGCCCGCGCCGAGGCTCCCCC
>JAFAHL010000211.1 GCA_019237215.1 Hyphomicrobiales bacterium
TTGCCAGAAGATCGCGCGCAGGCCGAGATAGACGTTGCTCTCCATATTGAACTGTTCGGGCGCCAAGGTGAGCGCATCGAGTGCGGTGAGCACGCTCGCCTGCGCGTCGCCGTCGAGCGCCAGTATCCTCCGTTGCTCGACCAACGCGCGCGCGATCGGCTTGGAGAACGGCCGCTCCGGCAGGCGGAATTCGAACGCCTCGCTCTGGCCTTCGTTGCCGGCCTCGTCGCGTGCGGTCAGAATCATCGCGACGTCGCTGCCCGCCCAAGGATGCTCGGTCAAATCCTTGGTGCTCTGTCCGACCCCGTTCTTGGTGCGCGCCTGCGGCAGCACCAGCGGGAAGTCGGGCGCGCTGTAGAGCGGTCGCGCCGGATGCCCGTTGGTGCCCTCGCTACTGAGCAGCTTGAACATCGCCTGCGCGCCGATGACGCCGTAGTCGTCCTCGAGCTTATAGGAAAGCTGCAGCGCCCCGCGCGCCTGACCTTCCGGCTCCTTGGCGAGCGCGATGGTGGGCGGCTTGTCCGGGATGGCGGTGAACTGCCAGGTGACGTCGCTCGCGGCAGCGCCGCGGACGGTGGCCGCTCCGGCATCGTTGATGACGAAGCGACGCTCCTCCGTGCCCTTGGCGTTGCTGCTTTGCGCGCCTGAGGAAGGCTCGGCAAGGCCGCCGCTTGCAACAACGTCGAGGCGAATCCCGGTCGCGCGGACGACCAGCGTGCTTCCCGCCGGCACCGAGAGGGCGGCCGCGGTTTGTACCGGCTCGCCCGGTCGCAGGCCAGGAAGGATGATCGGCGGACGGCCGGTATAGGGCGGCGGGCTCACCCAAGCATCGACGCGGAAATTGGCCGGCATCATCACGCCCTGCCAATCGAAGGCGGCGGCGACACGCTTCATGCGTTCACCGCCGGCAGCGAAGAACGTCGCGACCACCAGCACCACCACCAAGGCGCGCACGGCAAAGGGATCGCGCAGCGCGAGCCGCGGCATCGGTAACCCGGCTCTGAGCGTCTTGGCCGCGCGCAGGGCACGTTCGATATGGGCACGCCACAACGCGACCGAATACGAATCTTCGGTCGGGGCCGCGATCTCGTCGGCGATCGCGGTCGCCGGCCGATGCGGCAAGCCGGAATTGCGATCGAGCCGTCGCAGACCTTCGACCCGGCTCGGCACGCGCAGCATCAGCACTGGCGCGAACGCGGCCGCGGTGAGCAGGAAGAAAATGCCGAGGCCGATGGCGCGGCCGGCCGGCGGCAGCCAGAGCCACAGGCCGAGCCACGAGAGCGCTAGGAACAGGCCGATGACGGTCGCGATCGACGCCAGCGCCGGCCACAGCCGTTCCCAGAAAATCGTCCAACGCGCCCGGCGCAGCGCCCGCACAAGCAAATCATCGCCCGTGCGCTCCGGCGGAGGGGGCTGGTGGGGAGCCGCTGCATCGGCGGGCCGGTCGGTCAAGTCCATCTCCGGAAAAGAGAATCTGCCCAGGATCTGATATTAACACGCAACTACATGGGTGCCAGCGGGCAAAAGGAAGGCACCCACTGATCAAAACATCGTCAGCAGGATATGGTTCAAGGCGCTCACGCGGGGTTCAAAAGCCACGGCGGCAGGCGGTCGAGCGCGATCAGGTCGGAGACCTCCAGGCGCGGCCGCACCAGCGCCCATTCGTTTTCCCGCACAAGCACTTCCGGCACCAACGCGCGGGTGTTGTAAGTGCCGGCCTGGACCGCGCCATAGGCGCCCGCGGTCATGACGGCGAGCAAATCGCCCGGCCGCGGCGCGACCATGTCGCGCTCGAGCGCCAGGAAATCGCCGGACTCGCAGACCGGCCCGGCAACGTCGGCAACGATGCGCGCGGCGTCGGGGCGCGGCTCGCGCACCGGACGGATGTCGTGGTGGGCCTCATAGAGCGTGGGACGGATGAGGTCATTCATCCCGGCATCGACGATGACGAAGGTCTTGGCCTCGCCGCGCTTGAGATAGAGCACGCGCGTCAGCAGTATGCCCGCGTTGCCGACGATCAGGCGGCCGGGTTCGAAGATGAGCATGCAGTCGAGATCCCGCGTCGCGCGCTTGACCATGGCGGCATAGGCTTCGGGGTGGGGCGGCGGATCGTTGTCTTCGCGGTAGGGAATGCCGAGGCCGCCACCCAGGTCCACATGACTGATGACGTGCCCGTCGGCGCGCAAGGTCCGCACGAAATCGGACAACAGCGCAAAAGCGTCGTCGAACGGCTCGAGCTCCGTGATCTGGCTGCCGATATGCATGTCCACGCCGGTGACTGCGAGGCCTGGGAGTTTTGCCGCGCGGGCATAAACGTCACGCGCGCGGCTGATCGGAATTCCGAATTTGTTTTCGGACTTGCCGGTCGCGATCTTGGCGTGGGTTTTGGGGTCGATGTCGGGATTGACGCGAACCGAGACACGGGCCGTGCGGCCCTTACCCTCGGCGATGGATGACAGCAGCTCGAGCTCGCCCTCGGATTCGACGTTGACGCAAAGGATGCCTTCATCGACGGCAAGCGCGAGTTCGGCCGCCGTCTTGCCGATGCCGGAGAACATGATCTTGTCCGGCGCGATGCCGGCGGCGCGCGCGCGCTTGAGCTCGCCCTCCGACACTACGTCGGCGCCGGCGCCGAAACCGGCGAGCGTCTTGATCACCGCTTGGTTGGAATTCGCCTTCATAGCATAGCAGATCAGCGCCTTCACGTCGGCAAAGGCATCCGCGAACACGTCGTAGTGCCGGCGGAGCGTGGCGGTCGAGTAGCAATAGAATGGGGTCGCGACCGCTTGCGCGAGATCAACGAGATTGACCGCCTCGGCGTGAAGGACGCCGTTGCGATAGGCGAAATGGTGCATAGCGCTGGCTCAGTTGAGCAGCCAATCGATGAACGTGCTGCGTTTGGGTCCTTGCGGTGTCGCGATGACCTTGCCGTCGGGCCCGATCGCCGGCTCGAGGTCCGGTCGCGAAGGGCTGGTCTCGGCGGCCGTCGCTCCCGGCGGCGGGTCGAGCCCGGCTTTGCGTCCGCAACCGGCAAGGCCGAGCGCGGCGACAAGCGCGCCGATAGCCGCGATCCGAGCAAAGCGCAGGCCGGACGAAGAACTCAATTCGGGCCCTCCTCAATTGGCAGCACCATATCAGATCGGACAGAAGAGGCGACAGCGTGGCGACACAATCGCGTTCCCATGCGAAACGAGGAATTTATCAGCGCTCCTTTTCCAAGGCCTTAAGCCATCGGTTCGCCTGCCGGCGCACATTTTTCGGGGCGGTGCCGCCGTAACTGGCGCGGCTGTTCACCGAATCCTCGGCGCCAAGCACCGTAAAAACGTCATTGGTGATGCGCTTGTCGATCGCCTGCATGGCGGCGAGCGGCAATCGGTCGAGCGAGACATTCTCCGCCGCCGCCTTGGCCACGATTCGCCCGGTGACATGATGCGCCTCGCGGAACGGCATGTCGTGCGTACGCACCAGCCAGTCGGCGAGGTCGGTCGCGGTGGAATAGCCCGCCCCGGCGGCTTGGCGCATGCGCGCGACATCGGGGGTCATGTCGCGCACCATGCCGGTCATGGCGGCAATCGACAACAAGAGGGCGGAGAAAGCATCCATGGCGCCTTCCTTGTCCTCCTGCATGTCCTTCTGGTAGGCCAGAGGCAGGCCCTTCATCACGATCAGCAGCGCCTCGAGCGCGCCGATGATGCGCCCCGTCTTGGCGCGCACGAGCTCGGCTGCGTCCGGATTGCGCTTCTGCGGCATGATGGAAGAGCCGCTGGTGAAGCGGTCCGAGAGCGAGATGAGGCCGACGAGCGGCGAGCACCAGACCACGATCTCCTCGGCGAAGCGCGACAAATGCACCGCGGTGATGGCGGCGGCGGAGAGCGCCTCCAGGACGAAATCGCGATCGGACACGGCATCGAGCGAATTCGCCATCGGCGCTTCGAAGCCGAGCGTCTTCGCCGTCGCGTCTCGGTCGATCGGGAATGCGGTGCCGGCGAGCGCCGCAGCGCCGAGCGGACAGAAGTTCGCGCGCTTGCGCGCATCGGCGAACCGGCCGCGGTCGCGCGCCGCCATCTCCACGTAGGCGAGCAGGTGGTGCCCGAAGGTGACGGGTTGCGCCGGCTGCAAATGGGTGAAGCCCGGCATCACGGTGGCGGCGTGTTCGAGCGCCTTCTCCGCGAGCGCGCGCTGGTAGGCGGCGAGCGCCGCGTCGATGGCATCGATCGTGGCCTTGATCCACAGCCGGAAATCGGTCGCGACCTGGTCGTTGCGCGAGCGCGCGGTGTGCAGCCGCCCCGCCGCCGGCCCGATCAGCTCGGCGAGCCGGCTTTCCACGTTCATATGGATGTCCTCGAGCGCCCGCTTGAACTTGAACTTGCCGCTCTCGATCTCTGACAGGATCGTGTCTAGACCGTGAGCGATCTTGCGGGCATCGTCGGCCGTGATGATGCCTTGTTTGGCGAGCATCGCGGCGTGGGCTTGGCTCGCGGCAATGTCCTGGCGGAAGAGGTGCCGGTCGAAATCGACGGAGGCGTTGATG
>JAFAHL010000720.1 GCA_019237215.1 Hyphomicrobiales bacterium
AGACGATTCCGCGAGCAGAAATGGCTGCTGGATTCCGTCGTCTCGACGATCGGCCTGGATTGGGATCTGCTGCGCATGGCCACGGTCACGGCGCCGATCGGTTTCGAGGGCATGGGCGACTGGGCAGTGGTTGCCGGCAAGGCAAAACGCTTCGACGATATCTCGCCGAGCTTCGAGGAGGTCGCGGCCGGCCGCGAGGCTCGCGCTCATGAAGCCGAGCAGCACGGCAATGAAGTCACGGCACGGGAATCCTATCTGGTCGCCTCGATCTACTACGGCGTCGCGCAATGGCCGATCGACGAAATCAACGATCGCAATCTCGCCTTGAATGCGAAGAAATTGGATTGCTACGCGCGATACGCAGTGCGCGCGCACCACAAGATCGAGCGGATCGAGATTCCGATGGGCAAGCATATTGTGCCCGCTTGGCTGCATCTTCCCGTGGCCGGTAAGCCGCCCTACCCGCTCGTAATCATGCTGCCCGGCATGGATACCTTCAAAGAAAAGCTGGTCTGGGCCTACGGCGATAAAATGCTCGAGCGCGGCTTTGCGGCGCTGGCAATCGACGGGCCCGGGCAATCCGAACCCCTGATGCACGGTCTCAAGGTGACGGCCGACAACTTCGCCGATGCCGGCCGGGCCTGCATCGCCTGGATCGACACGCGAAAGGACCTCGATCAGAACCGGATCGGTGTTTTTGGACGAAGCTTCGGCTCTTACGCGGCGACCGTCCTCTCCAACGCGATCGCCGACCGGCTTCGCGGCGTGGTGGTCGGCCTTCCCTGTTTCGAACCGGGCTTCACCAAGATCTTCGAAGAAGCGTCGCCGACTTACAAAAATCGTTTCATGTTCATGGCCGGCTACGAGGATGAAGCCGAGTTCGACAAATTCATTCAGGGGTTCGACTTGCGAACGCGGGTATCCAATCTTCGCTGTCCGTTGATGGTCCTTGGCGGAGAGCTCGATGAGTTATCGCCGATCAAGCACGTGTTCGAAGTCTGCAAGAAGGTGCCGGGGCCGGTCGAGATCGTCGTCTATCAAAACGAGCGGCATGCACCCGGGCGGCTTCCGTCGTCGCAATTAGGACCCCATTGGTACGCGGTGATGGCGGACTGGCTGGCAGCGCGGGTGCGCGACCGTCTTCCGATCGAAGGGACGCATTATCGATACGTCACCGCGTCCGGCAAAGTGGAACAGCGTCCGATGGTGTGAGGATCGAACCATTTGCCGACGCGTTCCAGTTGCATCGGCACTCGTTCGCGCGTTGACGTCGCGAGCACGAACGCTTGTCTAACTTGCGCAGTGTGGCACGCTCATATTTACTGCCATGCCCATAACACGCACATCTTCAGGCACCGGCGCGATCGCGGTGCGTGATCTCACACTCTGGCCGATTGAGAATGAAGGGGAGGAATGAGAGATGAAACGGCACCGTCCCATGCTCGCACGAAGCGCAGCGACCGCCTTGGTCGCACTCGGCTTGATCAGCACCGCCGCCGCGCAATCCACAATCGACATCGGCCTGGTGCAGCCGCTTACGGGTGCATTCGCGGCGGCCGGGACCGACGTCGTCAACGGCGCGAAAATTGCCGCCGACGAGATCAACGCGAAAGGCGGCGTACTCGGTAAGAAGCTCGAGCTCATCATCGAAGACACCAAAAGCAATCCGACGGAAGCCGCTGCGGTGACCGAAAAACTCGTCGTTCGCGACAAAGTCCCGGTACTCATGGGCGCATCCGCATCGACGGCAACGCTGGCGGTGATGCCGAAGCTGATGGAATACAAGGTGCCGATGCTGGTCGAGACGTCGTCGTCGTCCAAAATCACGACCTCCGGCAATCCGTATATTTTTCGCATTGCGCCGCCGTCGGAGGTCGAAGCGGCCGTGTTCGCAAAAATCGTCAAGAAGATCGGCATCCACAAGGCCGACTTCCTCGTCGTGAACAACGATTGGGGCCGAGGCACCGCCGATGAATTCAGCAAAGTTCTCAAAGATAAAGGTATTGCCGTCGGCTTGGTGGAGCGCATGGATCAGGGCGCACAGGACATGAACGCCCAGCTTGTGAAGCTCAAAGGTTCCGGCGCCGACACGCTGTTCGTGACCACAGCCGTCGAGCAGCTGTCGCTCGTTCTCAAACAAGCCGCCTCGCTCGGTCTCAATGTCCGCCTGATAAGCACCGGCGGATCGCAAAATCCCGATCAGCTGATCACGAACGTCGGCAAGGCCGCCGACGGCAGCTGGCATTTGGTCTTCTTTACACCCTGGTCGCCGGACGCGACGCCCGACCCCGCGGCCGCCAAGGCGTTCGTTGCGGAATGGAACAAGAG
>JAFAHL010000064.1 GCA_019237215.1 Hyphomicrobiales bacterium
CTCTCACTGCGCCTTGAGGCCCGCCTCGCCGATGACTTTCCCCCATTTCGCTATTTCCGCCCGGAAGCGGGCGGCGCATTCCTCGGGCGTGCTGGCGACCGGCTCGTAACCGAGCGTCGCCAGGCGTTCCTGCATGTCCGGCCGGATTATGGCTTGTGCAATGTCCCGCTGCAGCAGCGCGATGATGTCCCTGGGCGTCCCCGCCGGCACGACGATGGCGAACCACGATTCGCCCGCAACTTCGGGATAACCGGCCTGTGTCATGGTGGGAGAACGTCGGGCAGCGCCTGCGAGCGCGTGTTGGTCGAGACCGCGAGCGCCCGCAGCTTCCCATCTTTGATCAGCGGCACGGCCGGAGCCGTCGATCCGAAGGAAATCGGCGTGTGACCCGCGACCGCCGAGGCGACCGCCGGGCCGCCGCCGTTGAATGGGACGGGTACGAGGTCGAGGCCGAGCGACAGGCGGAACAACTCGCCCACGAGATGCGGCGGCGTACCTACGCCCGGCGAGGCGTAGCTGTATTTGCCGGGATGGGCTTTGATGAGGGCAACGAGGTCGCGCACCGTGTCCACCGGCAGCGTCGGGTTGACCGTGAGCACCGCAGGTGCCGTCACCGCCAGCGTGACCGGGTCGAAATCCTTGGCGGGATCGTAGGGCACTCGCTGGTAGAGCGCGGGATTCACCACGTGGTTGGCGCCGTTGACGAGGATCGTATAACCGTCGGGCGGCGACTGCGCTGCTCGGCCCGCTCCGATATTGCCGCCGGCGCCGGCGATGTTCTCGACGTAGAACTGCACGCCCATTTGCTCGGACAGCTTTTGCGCCATGAGGCGGGCGAACACATCGGTTGGACCGCCGAGCGCGAATGGAACGATCACACGCACCGGCCGCGCAGGGTAGGTTTCACCCGTCGCGATGCGCGGGACGGCCGCGAGCGCGGCAGCTCCGGCGGCCAAGCGCAGCAATTGGCGGCGGCAAAATGCCATGCGGTCCGTAGTGATCCCACGCACTCGGACTGTCAACAAACATTGGCACTTCTCATGCGCGTCTGCGCACGGGAGCTTTGGTCTTGGGCGAGCGCACAATTGGGGCGAATGGCCGAGCCGATGACGTCACCGAGATGATGTCCCGCTCTCGCTCCGCGCCAACGCGTGAGACGCCGACGGCCGCCGCGCCTGCGATCGCGTCGATCACGATGGACTTGCGTGTGCAGCCGCGAACGCGGCGAAAACCTTCGTGCGGCTCGACCCACTGCGCGCGCAATCCGATCCCGCCGCGCGAGGCAATGGTGGACTTTGGCATGTCGACGTGATACGTCGAGTTAATCGAACACTCGCCACCCGGCGAGGTGTCTACTAGCCCGGACTTTCGTTCTTCCCATCGCTTTGGTGAAGTAGCGCCTGAGCGCGTAGCCCGAAATGGTTGATGTCGGTCAATTTCTCGGGCTGCGCGCGGCAAAGCGAGCGGGCCCATCGGCACCAGCGCCAGGCCGGCTCGGCATTTTCGCCGGCGAAGCTGAGCCGATCCCACAACAGGCCGTGCGTTTCAGCGCCAGGCAGATCGCCGCGCTGTTTGTGACCTTGGCCGCCATCGCGTCGGTCCCGATCCTGCTCTATCCCTGGCCGCCGCTGTCCGATTACATCAATCACCTCGCGCGCATGCACGTGATCGCCACCATCGGCAGCGACCCAAATCTGGCGCTCTTCTACGAGGTCGAATGGCAGGTTATTCCAAACCTGATGATGGATTTGATCGTTCCGATCCTGCAGCGCGTCATGAACGTCTATCTCGCCGGACAGGCCTACACGATCATGACTTTCGTGCTGATCCTGTCGGGCACGCTTGCGCTCAACCGCCAGCTCTACGGCCACTGGTCGGTACTGCCGCTCATCGCCTTCCCCCTGCTCTACAACAACGTCTTTCTCGTCGGCACGATGAACTATCTGTTCGGCATCGGGCTCTCACTCTGGGCGCTCGCGACCTGGGTGGCGTTGCGCGAGCGAGCCATGATTTTGCGTCTCGCCGTATCGACGTTGTTCGTGTTGGCGCTGTTCTTCTGTCATCTGTTCGCGGTCGGAGTCTACGGGCTTGCCCTGTTCGCGTTCGAATTGCAAAGGCTGCTGGTGTTACGCGCACGCAAGCGGGCCGCCTCGGCGTGCGAGCCTGCTCCGCAGCGCCAGTTCCCCGCCTGGGTTGATTTCGTCGCCAGCGGAATCCCGTTCCTTCCGGTGCTGCCGCTGCTGCTGATGAGCCCGACCTGGACGTTGCGCTGGGACTTCACCTGGGAGCTTGGCGGCAAGCTCACCGGTCTTCTTTATGTCATCGAGGTCTATTCCCGCTCCGCGACGTTCTTCCTCGCGACGATGGTCGCAATCGCCGCGCTCTTCGCCATCCGCCACCGTGCCCTGCGATTTCATCCGTTCGGCTGGGTGCTGCTGGCGGTCGGCGGCTTGACGTATTTGGCGCTGCCGCGGGTTCTGTTCGACACCTACATGGCGGACCAGCGTTTGCCGATCGCGCTGGCCTTCATGATCATCGCCTGCGCCCATCTCGATCTGCGCGACGAGTTCGTGCGGCGCGGGTTCGCGACGGTGCTCGTCTTGCTGCTCGCCGTGCGCGCATTCGAGGTGCAGGGCGTGTGGCGCGAGCTCTCGCGCGGGACCGCCTCGTTCCGCGACTCCGTCCGCCACATCGAGCGCGGGTCCAAGGTGCTGGTCGCGTATGCGGATCCCGACAACGGCGACAACGCGCGTGAGCTGTGGCTCATGCACGCCGCCTGTCTGGCGATCATCGAGCGCTCCGCCTTGGTCACGACCGCCTTCACCGTGCTCGGCAAGCAGGTCTTGCATGTGCGCCGCAATTATCGCGACCGCGTCGACACCGAAGACGGAACGCCGCCGTCCATCCGACAACTCCTCTCGTCGGCGGAGCTGACGGATTGGGACGACCCACCCTACTGGGCGCGGTGGACCACGGAGTACGATTACCTCTACATCTTGTTCACGGACCGCGACTACGCCAATCCGGATGCGACGCGCCTCACCCCGGTTTTTGCCGGCAACAGGTTCGTGCTCTATCAAATCAATGGGCCGCAAATGGCGGGTGCGCCCAGATCCCACGACTGAGCTGGCGCGCGAACGCTCGCGTAAGGCCCCCGCGGGGTCGTGCCAGGGCAACAGGCGCAGTGGCCGCCGAAATGGCGGACGTCTCACCACCACCAGCGGCCGTACAAGCCTCCGCCATACAAGCCGCCGGGGAAGCTGCCGGGCCAACCTAGTGCGTAGCCGTATCCACCTGGCCCAGAGCCGTAATAGCTCGGCGCGTAGCTCGGCCCATAATAGCTCGGTCCATAGCCGTAATAGCCCCCCGGGCGGTAGACGTAATTCGGCCGCCACCGGCATCGAGACCGATTGCACACGTAGCGCACGTTTTGACCGAGTGCGAGATCGCTCGCTGCGGTGGCGAGATTGCCCATAGGCATCGCCGATGCCGGGGCCGACGCGACGCCGCAGAATGCGGCACCAGCCACCAAACCGATGGCAAGAGCTCTCA
>JAFAHL010000133.1 GCA_019237215.1 Hyphomicrobiales bacterium
CAGCACGGCGGCGATCTCCACCGGATGGTGGCCGTAGTCGTCGATGATCGGCACGCCATTCCACTCGCCGGTGCGGGTGAAGCGACGGCGCACGCCGCCAAAATTCCCAAGCGCCGTGCGGATGGTGTCGTCGGAGACGCCGAGCTCGCGCGCCACCGCGATCGCAGCAGTGGCATTGAGCGCGTTGTGCCGGCCGGGCATCGGCAGCGTCAGGCCGTTGATTTCGTGCATCGTCTCGCCGGCGCGATCGCGGAACAGGATCGAGAAGCGCGAGCGGCCCTCGGCATGGTCGAGATCGACAAGCCGCACGTCGGCCTGCGGATTCTCGCCGTAGGTGATCACGCGGCGGTCGGTGATTTGCCCGACCAGCACTTGCACCACCGGATGATCCGTGCACATCACGGCGAAGCCGTAGAAGGGCACGTTTTCGACGAAGGCACGGAACGCCTCCTGCACCGCCTCGAAGGTCTTGAAATGATCGAGATGCTCGGGGTCGACATTGGTGACGATGGCGACGTCGGCGGGAAGCTTGAGGAAGGTGCCGTCGGATTCATCGGCCTCGACCACCATCCAGTCGCCGGCGCCGAGCCGCGCGTTGGTGCCGTAGGCGTTGATGATGCCGCCGTTGATCACGGTCGGATCGAAGCCGCCGGCGTCGACCAGCGCGGCGACGAGCGAGGTGGTCGTGGTCTTGCCGTGAGTGCCCGCAATCGCGACGCAGCGCTTGAGCCGCATCAGCTCGGCCAGCATCTCGGCGCGGCGCACCACTGGCAGGCGGCGCGCACGCGCGGCGGTGAGCTCAGGATTGTCGCGCTTGATCGCCGTCGATACCACCACGACCTCGGCATCGCCGAGCGCGCCGGCGGAATGGCCGATGGAAATCTTGGCGCCTTTGTCGCGCAGGCGTTTGACGTTGGCGCTGTCGGAAGCGTCCGAGCCTTGCACGGTGTAGCCGAGATTGATGAGCACCTCGGCGATGCCGCTCATGCCGATGCCGCCGATGCCGACGAAGTGGATCGGACCGATATCGTTCGGCAGTTTCATGCTCTCGTTTCCCGTCTATCTCCCGCGCATCACGCTGACGCGCCGGCCGCGAATTCATGGCGTTGCTGCCACGCGCAGCACCAGATCGGCCAGCCGCTCGGCGGCGTCGATGGCGCCCTGCGAGCGGGCGGCGGCGGCCATTGCTACGAGCTTTTGCGGCGTGCTGGCAAGCGTGCTGATCTCACCCGCCAGCCGATCGGGCGTGAAATCATCCTGCCGCAGGCGCAGCGCCCCGCCCGCCCGCTCCAGCACGCCGGCATTGGCGGATTGATCCTGGTCGAGCGCGTGGGGCAGCGGCACCAGGATGGCCGGCCGCCCGATGGCGGCGAGTTCTGCGACGGTCGAAGCGCCGGAGCGCGCGACCACGATGTGGCTCGAAGCGATCCGCGCCGGCAGATCGGCGAAGAACGGCGCGACTTCGGCCGCGACCTTCGCCCGCGCATAGATGTCGGTGACCCGCGCGAGGTCCTCCGCGCGCGCCTGCTGCACCACCGTGAGGCGCGCCTGCAGATCACGCGCGAGTCTCTCGATTGCGACTGGCACGATGTCGGCCATGATCCGCGCGCCCTGGCTGCCGCCGAAGACCAGCAGGCGTACCGGCCCCGTCGCTTGCGGAGCGGCATAGGGCGTGGCCGCCGCCGCGATCACCGCCGGCCGCACCGGATTGCCGGTGCGCGTCGCCTTGGCGTCAAGCTCCCCCTCGCGATCGAGCACCCCGGCAAAGCTAGTCGCGATGGCGTTGACGCGCGACGCGAGAAAGCGGTTGGCGCGGCCCATCACTGCGTTCTGCTCGTGGATCACCGTGGGGATCTTGCGCAGCGTCGCCGCCAGCACCGGCGGGATGGTCGGATAGCCGCCGAAGCCGACGACCGCCGCCGGCCGTATGCGCGCGAGCAGGCGCAAGGCCTGCATGGTGCCGATGCCGAGCATCGCCGCCGTGCGCGCCAACGACAGCGGGTTGCGGCCGCGCACGGTCGCACTCGTGATGATGTGAATGTCCCGCGCCGGAAATGTCTTGCCGTAGCGCTCGGCGCGATGGTCGGTCGCGAGCGCGACGGCGATGCCGCGCCGGCCGAGCGCCTCCGCGAGCGCTTCGGCGGCAAAGAGGTGTCCGCCGGTCCCGCCGGCGGCCAACAGAACAAGCGGCACGCGGTGTGTTCCCTTCGGGAGATGGAAAATAGATCAGGCCGGGCTTTCGGCGGCCGCCAATGCGCCTTCCCTGGCGAGCAACTCAGCGCGTGGACGCTCGCGCGTCAAGGCGAGCAGCATTCCCATGCCGTAGGCGAGCGAGATCATCGATGAGCCGCCATAAGAAATGAACGGGAGCGTCATGCCCTTGGCCGGCATCAGGTGCAAGTTCACCGCCATGTTGATGGCCGATTGCAGCCCGAGCAGGACGGCAAGGCCGGCTGCGGCGAAGCGTGCGAAGGGGTCCTCGTTGCGGCTGGCGTGGCGCAGGGCGCGCACCACGATGAAGGTGAATAGAGCGACCAGCAGCAGGCACAGCACGATGCCGAATTCCTCGGCGGCGACCGCGAACACGAAGTCAGTGTGGCTCTCGGGCAGGATGCGCTTGACGGTGCCCTCGCCCGGGCCGCGTCCGAACCAGCCGCCGCGCTGGAACGACTCGAGCGCCTGGTCGATGTTGAAGGTGTCGCCGGAGGAGGGATCGCGGAATCGCTCGATGCGCCGCGCCACGTGCGGAATGAGCATGTACGCGGTGGCGAGCCCGAGCGCGGCGGCGCCGCCGAGCCCCCCCACCCAGACGAGGCGCATGCCGGCGAGAAAGAACAGCGCGCTCCAGACCAGCGCGACCAGCATGGTCTGACCGAAATCGGGCTGCAGCACGAGCCCGGCGACGGCCACCAGCAGCAGCGCGAGGGCGAAGGTGTTGGCCGGCATTTCCGGCCGCCGCGCGGATTCTCCGAACAGCCAGGCGATGAGGATCACGAAGGCGGGCTTGAGGAACTCCGAGGGCTGGATGTTGATCCCGAGCAGGACGATCCACCGCCGCGCGCCCTTGACCTCGGCACCGTAGTGCAGCGTGGCGGCGACCAGCAGCAGGCTCACTATGAACACGATAACTGCGAGCCGGCGAATGTGGCGGGGCGGCAGGAACGAGGTTGCAAGCATCACCGCGAGCGCTGGAATCAAATAGAGCACGTGCCGATTGACGAAGTAGAACGGGTCGAGACCGAGCCGGGAAGCAACCGGCGGCGACGCCGCCAGCGAAAGAATGATTCCCGCGAGCATCAGGGCGAGCAGCGCCGCCAGCAGCAAGCGGTCGACCGTCCACCACCAAGCGGCAAAGCGCGTGCGCTCAAGACGCGAGACCATCGAGACCCCCTCGCAGACTGCTCAGTGGTGCCTGCCGTTGGTTGACAGACGATTAACGGCTGCGACGTGACGCGTTTGTGCTAAGCCGAAGGCACCAGGCCCGGCAGCGCGCGGACCAGCTCGCGGAACTTGTCGCCGCGCACCTCGAAATTGCGATACTGGTCGAAAGAGGCGCAGGCCGGCGACAGCAGCACGACCGGCTCGGCGACCTCGGCTGTCTCGGCGTCGGCGGCCGCCAGCTCGACCGCCCGCTCGAGCGTGCCGGCAATCACATGGGGCGCGCGTCCATCAAGCTCCGCGGCGAAGTCGGCCGCGGCCTCGCCAATCAGGTAGGCCTTGCGCATGCGCGGGAAAAAGCGCGCGAGCGACGCGATGCCTCCGGTCTTGGCCTTGCCGCCCGCGATCCAGAAAATGTCGGAGAAGCAGGCGAGCGCCTGCGCGGCGGAATCCGCGTTGGTTGCCTTGGAATCATTGACGAACAGCACGCGGTTCTTGCGGCCGACCTGTTCCATGCGGTGGGCAAGGCCCGGAAACGAAATAAGACCCTGCTGGATCGCCTCAACCGAAAGCCCGAGCGCGAGCGCCGCGCAGGCGGCGCAGGCGGCGTTCTGCGCGTTGTGCACGCCACGCAGCGAGCCGATGCCGCCGATGTGGGCGATGGCGCGGGCGGCACCGTCCGCGGCCTGCATGATCGTCTCGGCCTGCACGTAAAGCCCCGCCCGCAGCGGCCGGCGCACCGAGACGCGAGCGAGCTTTTTGCCCGCCCGCTCGACGCGGTCGGCCGCCGCCGCGCACCACTCATCGTCGACGCCGATAATCGCGATGCCGTCCGCCTGCACGCCGGCGACGAGCCGCTCCTTCACCGCGGCGTAGTGCGCGAGCGTTCCATGGCGGTCGAGATGGTCCTCGCTGACGTTGAGAAGAACACCGACCGACGGATCGAGCGTGGGCGCGAGGTCGATCTGGTAGGACGAGCACTCGACCACGTGCGCGCGCGCCTCCTCCGGCGGCGCCAGCGAGAGGATAGCGGTGCCGATATTGCCGCCGATCTGCGCGTCGCGGCCGGCCGAGCGCAAGAGATGCGCCACCAGCGCCGTGGTGGTCGATTTGCCGTTGGTGCCGGTGATGGCGACGAACGGCGCGTTCGGTGCGCGCACCCGCCGTTCGCGGCAGAACAGCTCGATGTCGCCGATCACCTCGACGGCGGCGGCACGGGCGAGCGCCACGGTCCAATGGGGGATGGGATGCGTGAGCGGCACGCCAGGCGCGAGTACGAGGGCGGAGATTTTCGACCAGTCCACCTGCCGCAGGTCGGCGGTCGGGATGCCGGCGCTCGTCGCCTTGAGCACGGCGTCTGCGTCATCGTCCCAGCCGATGACGTGGGCGCCACCTGCGAGCAACGCGCTCGCACTCGTCAGTCCCGACCCGCCCAGGCCGAAGACGGCGACCTTCTTTCCGACAAAGACGGTGACGGCGATCATCACCGCAGCTTAAGCGTGGACAGCCCCACCAGCGCAAGCACGACCGAGACGATCCAAAAGCGGATCACGATCTGCGGCTCGGTCCAACCGAGCTGTTCGAAATGGTGGTGGATCGGCGCCATGCGGAACACGCGCTTGCCGGTGAGCTTGAACGATATGACCTGCACGATCACCGATACCGCCTCGAGCACGAACAGCCCGCCGACGATGCCAAGGACGATCTCCTGCTTGGTCGCCACCGCGATCGCCCCCAGCATGCCGCCGAGCGCGAGCGAGCCGGTGTCGCCCATGAAGATCGAGGCGGGGGGCGCGTTGAACCAGAGAAAGCCCAGTCCCGCCCCGATCACCGCACCGCACACGACCGCGAGTTCGCCGGTGCCGGCCACGAAGTGAAGCTGCAGATAGTCCGACAGGACTGCGTTGCCGACGACCCAGGCAAAGACGCCGAAGCAGCCGGTGGCGATCATCACCGGAACGATGGCGAGCCCATCGAGACCGTCGGTGAGGTTCACCGCGTTGCCGGCACCGACGATGATGAACGCGCCGAATATGATGAAGAGCCAGCCGAGCGGAAGCACCAGCTCCTTGAAGAAGGGAAAGGTGAGCGAGGTGGCGAATGGCTGGCGGCCGAGCGACACGATGAAATAGCACGCCGCCAACGCGATCAGCGCTTCGACGAGCATGCGAACCTTGCCGGACACGCCGGCATGGGTCTGCTTGGTGACCTTGAGGTAATCGTCGTAGAAGCCGATCGCGCCGAAGATCAGCGTCACGCCGAGCACGATCCAGACGTAGCGATTGGTCAAGTTGGCCCACAGCACGGTCGACACCACGAGGCCGAACAGCATCATCAGCCCGCCCATGGTGGGCGTGCCCTTCTTGGTGACGAGGTGGGACTGCGGCCCGTCGCTGCGGATCGGCTGGCCCTTGCCCTGCTTGAGCCGCAGCTGATCGATGATCGAGTGACCGAACAGAAAGACGAACACGAGGGCGGTGAACATCGCCCCGCCGGTGCGGAACGTGATGTAGCGCAGGACATTGAGCGGGCCGATCGTGTCCGAGAATGCGGAGAGCCAGTAGAGCATGGGTCAGCCGTTGGTCGCAGCTTGGACGGGCGCGAACTCAGCCGCCTCGCGGCGATAGCGGCTTTGCAGCGCCTTGACGATGGGCGCCATCCGCGAGCCGAGCGATCCCTTGACCATCACGGCGTCGCCCGGCTGGACCGCGGCAAGCACGTGCGACTCGAGCGCGGTCGCGGTCTCGGCATAGCCGCCCTTGCGCCGGGAGGGAAGCGCCTCCCACAGCGCGCGCATCAGTGGACCGCAGCAGAATACGAGGTCGATATCGTGCGCGAGCACCGCCATGGCGAGCTCCCGATGCAACTCGGCGCCGCGCGGGCCGAGCTCCAGCATGTCGCCGATCACCGCGATGCGCCGGCCGAGCGGGCCTACGTTGGCGTGGGCGAGCAAGGCGAGCGCCGCGCGCATCGACGCCGGGTTCGCGTTGTAGCTTTCATCGATCAGCAACGCCTTGCCGCCCGGCATCTCGAGGGTCAGGCGGGAGCCGCGCCCGCTCGCCGGTCGCAGCTCGACGAGCGCCAGCGCCGCAAGCGCAAGGTCGGCGCCGACCAGCACGGCCGTCGCCAGCACGGCAAGCGAATTGAGCACCAGATGCCGGCCCGGCGCACCGAGCTTGTAGGTGACATCGGTTCCGAAAATTCGCGCCTGCACGGTGGAGGTGTCGGATTGCAGCGAGCATTTGATCAGCCGGGCGTCCGCGCGCGCGTGCTCGCCGAAGGAGACGATGCGCTCGACATCGGCGTTTTGCGCGCTGCGCTCGAGGCGGGCGAATTGCGGGTTGTCGCGGTTGATCACCGCCGCGCCGCCGCGTTCGAGCCCGAGGAAGATTTCCGCCTTGGCGTCGGCGATCGCCTCGAGCGAGCCGAAGAATTCCAGATGCACCGGCTCGACGGTCGTGATGATCGCGACCTGCGGCCGCACCAGCCGCGTGAGCGGGTCGATCTCGCCCGCATGGTTCATGCCCAGCTCGAACACCGCGTAGCGTGCGCTCTCGGGACAGCGCGCGAGCGAAAGCGGCACGCCCCAATGGTTGTTGTAGGACGCGAGCGAGGCGTGGGTCTCGCCATTGCAGGCAAGCGTCAGACGCAGCGCTTCCTTGGTGCCGGTCTTGCCGACGGAGCCGGTGACGGCGACGACTTTCGCCCGCGAGCGCGCGCGCGCCGCGCGCGCCAGGTCGCGCAAGCCCGCGAGCACGTCGGGAACGATAAGCAGCGGCGCATCCTGGGGAAAGCTCTCGCGCCTGTCGGCGGAGACAACCGCAAGCCCGGCGCCCGCCGCGAGCGCGGCCGCAACGAAGTCGTGCCCGTCGCGGTTGTCGCCCTTGATGGCGAAGAACGCTTCGCCGGGCGCAATCGTGCGCGTGTCGATCGAAAGGCCCGGCACCGAAGGCGGCAATGGGCCGTTGCGCGCGGCGCGCATCGCAGCAACCATTGCCTCGACGGCCCAGAGCGGCCGATCGGTCATGCCACCCTCCCGGCAAGCGCGGCGGCGACCGCCTCATGGTCGCTGAATGGCAGCACCTGTTTGCCGATGATTTGGCCGGTTTCATGGCCCTTTCCGGCGATCAGCAGCACGTCGCCGCGCCGCAACTCGGCGATCGAGGCACGGATCGCCTCGCGGCGGTCGCAGATTTCGAGCGCGCCGGGCGATGCCTGCAGGATCGCCGCGCGGATCGCCGCGGGACTTTCACTGCGAGGATTATCGTCGGTGACGACGACCCGGTCGGCCAGCCGGGCAGCGATCGCTCCCATCATCGGACGCTTGCCGGGGTCGCGATCGCCGCCGCAACCGAACGCCACGACGAGGCGGCCGCTCACGTAGGGCCGCAGCGCCTCGAGCGCCTTGGCGAGCGCGTCGGGCTTGTGGGCATAGTCGACGAAGATCGGCGCGCCATTGCGCTCGCCGACGAACTCGAGCCGGCCCTTGGCGCCTTTAAGATGCGCGAGCGCGGCGAAGGTCTCGGCGGGTTCGCCTCCGGTGGCGATGACGAGTCCGGCCGCGACCAGCGCGTTCTCGATCTGAAACGCGCCAGGCAGCGGCAGCCGGACAAGGTAATCGCGACCGGCATGGCGCAGCTCGAGCACCTGCGCGAAGCCCTCGATCCTGCTTTCGATCAGACGAATACCCTCGCCGCGCTCGCCGACGGTGATCAGCCGCAGCCCGCGCCGCGTCGCCGCCGCCGTCACGGCATCGGCGTGCTCGTGATCGGCCGCAATCACGGCCGCGCCAGCGGGCTCAATCAGATCCGTGAACAGGCGCAGCTTGGCGGCGAGGTAAGCCTCAAGCGTCGGATGATAGTCGAGATGGTCTCGGCTGAGATTGGTAAAGCCGCCGGCCGCCACGCGCACGCCGTCGAGGCGGCGCTGATCTAGCCCGTGCGAGGAGGCTTCGATGGCAAGATGCGTCACGCCTTCGCGCGCGAGCTGATCGAGCGAGCGGTGGAGCGCGACGGGATCCGGCGTGGTAAGCGAGCCGTAGACTTCGCGCTTCGGCGACACGAGCCCGACCGTGCCGATGCTGGCGGCCGCATGGCCGAGCGCCGTCCAGATCTGGCGCGTGAACGCGGCGACCGACGTCTTGCCGCTCGTGCCGGTGACCGCCGCGATCACCTGCGGCTGGCATGAAAAGAACTTCGCCGCCGTGAGCGCCAGCGCCCGGCGCGCATCCGCAACCTTGACGAACGCGACGGCTTCGGGAAGCGGCGTTGCCGGCGGCCGTTCGGCCATGATGGCCGCAGCCCCGGATGCGAGCGCCTGCGAAACGAAGTTGAGCCCGTCATCGTTGGCGCCCGCCACCGCCACGAACAGATCGCCCGGCTTCACGGTGCGGCTATCGGCGCTGACGCCGGTGACGTCGAGCGCGGCCAAGCGCGCATCGGCGACGGCATCCACGCTGAGGAGGTGGGCAAGCTTCATGGCGACGCGTCTCGGCCGTTCAGCCGCTTCGTGGCTTTCGCACAGTGCCGACAGATACGCGCTGCCTTCCGAAAACGGAAGAGCGGCAAGGGCCTACCGCCCGCCCACGCTCGCCAGAATCAACTTGTCGGCGGGCGGCAGGTCAAAGCGCGGCTCGAGCCCGAGCAAGGGGGCGATGCGGCCGATGACGGCGCCGCCCACCGGCACGGCATTCCATCCCGAGGTGGTGAAGCCGTGGGTGTCCGGCGTCGCCTGCGGCTCGTCGAGCATGATGAGAAGAAGGTAGCGCGGCTGATCGGCGGGCAGGACCGCGGTGAAGGACGTCAGCACCTTGGTCTTCGAATAGCGGCCGCCGACCACCTTGTCCGAGGTGCCGGTCTTGCCGCCGACGTAATAGCCCTTCACGTCGGCCCGGGTGGCGGTGCCCTTCTCTACGTTGAGACGCATCAGATAGCGCATCTTGTCGCTCGTCTCAGGCTTGACGACCTGGGTTGCGAGCGCAAGCGCCTCGGCTTCGCTGCGCTTGAGGAAGGTCGGCGGAATGAGGCGGCCGCCGTTCATCAGCGCGCCGATCGCCATCACCGCCTGCAGCGGCGCCACGGAAAGCCCGTGGCCGAATGCGATCGTGACGGTATTGAGCTCGGCCCAGCGTTTGGGTACCAGCGGTTCGGCGCTCTCGGGCAATTCGGTACGCAGCCGATCAAGCTGACCCATCTTTCTCAGGAACCATTTGTGGTGCTCGATCCCGAGGCTCAGCGCCATGCGCGCGGTGCCGATATTGGACGAATAAGTGAAGATCTCGGGGACCGTGAGCACGCGGTTCTGGGCGTGGAAATCGTGGATCGCGAACTTGCCGTATTGCAGCGGATGGCTGGCGTCGAACGCCGACTTGAGCGTGATCTTGCCGGAATCGAGCGCCATCGCGAGGGTCAGCGCCTTGAAGGTCGAGCCCATCTCGAACACGCCGGTCGTGAGGCGATTGATGCGGCTCGGGTCGAGCGCCTCGCGCGGATTGTTGGGGTCGTAGTCGGGCACCGAGACCATGGAGATGATCTCACCGGTGCGCACGTCGGTCAGCAGTCCCGCCGCCGCCACCGCCTTGAACGTGGCGCGGGCGGCGAGCAGCTCGTCGCGCAGCGCGTGCTGGACGCGCAGATCGACGGCAAGCTCGACCGGCTTTTGCAGCCGGTCGGTGGCGAGCCCCGCCAAGTGCAGGTCGGCGAGCCCGCGCGCGTCGAGCCATTTTTCGATGCCGGCGGTGCCCTGATTGTCGATATTGACGTGACCGATGATGTGGGAAACCTCGGCGCCGTTCGGGTAGACGCGTTTGTTCTCCGGCAAGAAGCCGACGCCCGGAATGCCGAGCCGGTAAATCTGCCCCCGCTGCTCCGGCGTGATCTCGCGCTTGAGCCAGACGAAACGACGCTTGGAGGCGAGCCGCCCGCGCAACTCGGCAGCGTCGATATCCGGCATCACCGCGGTGAGCAATTCGGACGCTTCATCGACGTCGATGATCCGCTGCGGCTCGGCGAACAGCGAGGGTGTGCGCACGTCGGTCGCCAGGATTTCACCGTTGCGGTCGAGGATGTCGGGCCGCGCGGTCGCCACCGCATCTTGTGCGATGGCGCGCCGCGATCCGTGACCTTCGGGCGCGGCCGCGAACATCACCAGCCGGGCCGCGATGATCGCATAACCCAGCGCGAAGATGAGCACGGCGAGCCCGAGCCGCGCCCGCGTTTTGGCGGTGCGATCGACGTTGCGGCCGTAGAGCAGCGAAGCCACGAACCGCCGCCGCGGTTCGCGCGCTGCTACCGGCTGATCTGCCCCGGGCGCCTTCATACCCATTCACCTTGCCGCCGCCGGCACGCTGCCGGTTGCCGAGCGATCGAGCACTTCGGGATTGGCGATCACCGTCCCGATCGGATCGGCCTCGTCCACGGGCACGAGATCAGCCGGCCGCTCCGGCAGATTGTCGAGCGGATCGATTTGTCGGCTTTCGACCGGCTTCAAGGCGAGATGTCGCCGCGCCAGGTCCTGAATGCGCGCGGGATTGTCGAGCTTGGCCCAATCCGCGCGCAACGCCGCGACCACGTCGCGCTCGCGGCGAATCTCGAGCCGTAGCTTGGCGACGCGCTGCGCCTGCCGCGTCGATTCGAACTTGATCTTGTAGACGTCGGCCGCCGCCAGCACGAGCGCGCCGATCACGCAGATGTTGATGACGCGCATCATCGCGGCCGCCCCGATTTTTGGCGAGCGACGACCTCGCCGACCGACGGCAACGGCGGGAGCAAGCGGGTGGCATTGCGGTTGGCGATCGCGGCGTCGGTGCGCTCGGCCGCCCGTAGCTTGGCCGAGCGCGCGCGGGGATTCGCGCCGATCTCGGCCTCATCAGGCACGACCGGCCGGTTGGTCAGGATACGAAAGGTCGCGGCTGTTTGTGCCGGCGCCGGACGATGGCGCGAGGGAGCGCTCGGCCGGCTGCGTTCGATCAGGAAGGATTTTGCGATCCGGTCCTCGAGCGAATGGAATGCTACGACCACCAAGCGGCCGCCCGGTTTGAGCGCCCGCTCGGCGGCGGCCAAGCCGGCGGCGAGCTCGGCCAGCTCCCCGTTGACGAAGATGCGCAGCGCTTGGAACGTCCGGGTCGCCGGATGGATCGCGCCCGGGCGCGCATGCACGATGCCGGTGATGATGTCGGCGAGAGCGCGCGTGGTGTGGATCGGCGCTTGACCGCGCGCGGCGACGATAGCGCGAGCAATGCTGCGCGCATGGCGCTCTTCGCCCAGCGTCGCGAAAATGGCCGCAAGCTCGCGCTCGGATGCTGCCGCCACGACGTCGGCCGCGGTCGGTCCGTCGCGGCCCATGCGCATGTCGAGCGGACCATCATGGCGGAAGGAAAATCCGCGCGCCGCCTCGTCGAGCTGCATCGAGGAGACACCGAGGTCGAAGACGACGCCGTCGATCGCGTCATAGCCGCAGCTGCGCGCGACCGCTTCCAGATTCGAGAATTTGTCCTCCACCAGGACGAGCCGGCTGCCGGCCTCGCGCACGAGATCGGCACCGCGCGCGATCGCGCTTTGGTCACGGTCGATGCCAATGACGTTGCAGTGCGCCGCCGCGAGGATGTCGCGGGTGTGGCCGCCGGCACCGAAGGTCGCGTCGACATAGACGCCGCCGGGGCGGACCGCGAGGAATTCGACCGTGGAGCGGCCGAGCACGGGAATGTGACGAGCCAGTCCGCCAGCGACAGCGCGTCCGCTGTCGCGGCTCGCCATCATTCCCGTGCTCCGTGCGGGCCTTCCGCCGCTACCCGGGAGCCCAGCTGCTTCGTGAGCGCGCGAACCTTCTCGGTGGCCTCCGCGAGTTCCGCGCGGAAGCGTCCGGGCTCCCAGATCTGAAATTTGTGGCCGAGGCCGGCAAAGGCGACCTCGTCCTTGATGCCGGCGTGACTCTTGAGCGGTTCGGTGAGGATCGCCCTGCCCTCGCCGTCGATCTTCAACACTTCGCTCGTGCCGTAGAGCGCCGCTGAAAACTGCTCGCGCTCCTCCGAATAAGGCGGAAAGCGTCCGATCAGCGTCTCGATCTCCTTGAGCAACGCATTGCCGCCGGCGTCGAGCGCGGGGCGGGCGAGCGTCGGATAGCAATAGAGGCCCTCGAAGCCGTCGCGCGCGAGCACCGCGCGGAACGGCGCCGGGATCGACACCCGGCCCTTCGTATCGAGGCGCAAGGTGTAGTGGGACACGAAGCGGTCCATGACGTCCCTGGTTCACCCCTGCGGGTCGCTTCGGCGCTTCTCGCGCGCGAGTCCAAGCCACCCGCGCCGCCCCCGCGGGGTCGGTCTTGGAGGCCGCATCACCGCATGGGACGCTATGGGTTATCATGGGATCACTTGGGCGTCAATCAGCCGCCCGGGCGCATCCGCGCCCCGGCCCGACCGGAATCTCCATAGCCCATTAATGGGATGTCCGCTTAAGGAATAGTTGAGCGGCCAACGATCGGGCGGCGTCCGTAGAATTGCGCCGCCGGCCCGATCGCGACGCGATATTAATCAGTGGTTAACGCCTGGGCGTCGCCAAGGCAGTCTGCTTCCGTCGCCCTTGGCCCGATGCGGTGCCGTCCAACGGGTCTGTAGCGCGCAAAACCCCCTTCGCAGCGGCGCATGCCAGGGTCCCGATCACGGAACGCATGGCTGCGCTCGCGAGTTGTTTCCGGGGAAGGAAGGCTTTCTTTCCTTGACGGAACAAACTCGATCGGAGGCCACAAATGCTCAAGACCCTTATGATTTCGGCCGCGGTTAGCGCGCTGATGGTTTCAGGCGCCCTGGCGCAGGCCGATATGTCGCCGAAAGCACCGGCAGCGACGGCGCCGAAAGCCGAAGCCATCCCGCACGACACCGCGAAATTCATCGCGGCGCAGAGTACGGACCAGTGGGTGTTCTCCAAGTTCAAAGGCAGCGATGTCCTCGGCCCGGACAACGCACACATCGGCAACGTGAGTGACATGCTGTTCGACAAGAACGGCAAGATCCTCGGGCTGGTCGTGGGTGTGGGTGGGTTCCTCGGCATCGGCGAAAAGAGTGTCGCCATCGATATGAGCGCATTCCAGCCGGTTCCTGCCGACACCGGCAGCAGCACCGGCGCTGGTGCTGGTGGCAATACCGCCATGGTCAGCCGCAATGACGACCCCACCATCGTCAAGCTCAAAGTCAGCTGGACCAAGGACCAGCTCAAGAACGCGCCGGACTTCCAGTACTACAAGCCGCCAGCACGCACGACGAGCGGCGCGGGCGGGTCGCCGACCACCGGCATGGCGCCGCGGCCAACCACTCCGCCGGCGGGGCGCTAACGAGGATGTTCGGGGAACATTAACCAAGTCGCGTGTTGTCGGGGCCGATGAGCGAGGAGCGTATTGTCAGGAGCGTCGCGTGAGTAGCGTATAAGCGGGACGAAAGGCGTCCCGGAGTTCGACGGTCCGGGTCGGCGACAAGCCGGCCCGGCCGTCGCGTTTTTTAAGGGTGCGTCTCGCCTGCAACGAACGGGATTCACCAAAGTCAGCGCGTGGGCGCGCGGGTGCGCTTGTCTCGTCGCGTTGTTTCTGCACAATCGCCGCTCCTGCCGACGAGCCTTTCGTCTTGCGCAAGTGGAAGCGGCTCCTGCAAACGGCCCTGGCGGTGTGCGTATGATGGCGTCCGAGTTGCGTCCCGAATCCTCCGTCGTCGCCGAGGTGAGACCTTCGCCGAACCACGGCGAGCGCAGCGGCACGGACGCGCCCGACACGATCGTGTTGCATTACACCGGCATGCCGGACGACCAAGCCGCGATCAGGCTGCTGTGCAACCCGAGCAGCCAGGTCTCCGCCCACTACGTCGTGCTGCCGGACGGCTATATCATCCAATTGGTCGCCGAGGCGCGGCGCGCCTGGCACGCCGGGACGTCGTCGTGGGCGGGAGAGAGCGACATCAATTCGCGCTCGATCGGCATCGAGATTGCCAATTCCGGCCATGATCATGGCTATCCCGCCTTCCCGAAACGGCAGGTCGCGGCGGTGACGGCGCTCTGCCGCAGCATTTTCACCCGCCACCGGATTCCTGCCGAGCGCGTGCTTGCACATTCCGACGTTGCGCCGGCACGCAAGCGCGATCCCGGCGAAAAATTTCCTTGGAAGACGCTTGCCGATTCCGGCATCGGCCTGTGGGTGAAGCCCGCTCCCATCGACCCAATGGGAGCGATTTTCACGCTCGGCGAAACCAATCCCGCCATCGAAGCGACGCAAACGCTGTTGGCGCGCTACGGCTATGACGTCACCGCCAGCGGTTATCTCGATAGCGTCACGCGCGACGTCGTGGCGGCGTTCCAGCGCCATTTCCGCCCGCAACGGGTCGACGGGTTCATTGATGTCTCGACCGTCTCGACGCTGAGGGACCTCCTCGCGGCGCGCGACGCCCGGCTCAGCGCCGGCAAACCTGGTTGAGGCGATCGGCTGCCGGCCTCGCCAGCGCTAACGCGATCATGCAGCGGGTCTTGACGTTCCCCCGCGCACACCCCATGCCTTGTCCGTCAGTCGGCTGGACGGCCGCTCGGGTCAATGCCGAAAGGTGGACCCGAGAGGAAAGTCCGGGCTCCATGGACATACGGTGCCGGATAACGTCCGGCGGGCGTAAGCCCAGGGACAGTGCCACAGAGAACAGACCGCCGCGACCATCGCTCGCCACTTGCGGGGAGGGAGCGGTAAGGGTGAAACGGTGCGGTAAGAGCGCACCGCGCCTGCGGCAACGCAGACGGCACGGCAAACCCCACCGGGAGCAAGACCGAATAGGGACGGCGCGGAGCTTGCCTCTGCGAGAGCGGAAGTGGTCTTCGGGATCCATGTCCGGATCCGGCCGTCCGGGTAGGTTGCTGAAGGCGCCGGGCAACCGGCGTCGCAGAGGAATGGCCGTCACGCGAGGCGCAAGCCTCGCCTCACAGAACCCGGCTTACAGGCCGGCTGATGCGCTTCAAGGGGGCTCGGCGGAAAACCGCCGGGCCCCCGCCAATTTTGGCGACCGCGGGCCCGCGATCACTCGCCGCGCGTTACGTGCCGAGCCTCCGGTAGGCGTCGATCACGGCTTGGCCGTCGGCGCCGGCCTTGGTGAGCCACTCCGCGGTGAGGCGCTCGCCGATCTGCTGCAGGCCCGTCTTCAAGTCCTCGCTCGGCGACAATACTTTGACCCCATGGGCGGCGAGCTGCTCGCCGTACCACTTGTGCTTATCCTGCGACATCCGCCAGCCGCGCGTTTCGGCGGCGGCGGCGACCTTGAGCAGCGCATCCTGCGTCGGCTTGTCGAGGCGATCAAAGGCTGCCTTGTTCATCAAGGTAACGTTCTTCGGCAGCCAAGCCTGCGTGTCGTAGAAATAGGTCATGGTCTCCCATGCCTTGCTGTCGTACCCGGTCGCGACCGAAGTCATGAAGGCGTTGATCAGCCCAGTGGCGAGCGCCTGCTGCAAGTCGGCCGCCTGGATCGTCACGGGATAAGCGCCCACGATCTGGGCGATGCGCTCGGTCCCCGCGTTGTACACGCGCCAGGAGAGCCCGCGCATATCCGCGATGGTGTTGATCTCCTTCTTCGCGTAGATGCCCTGCGGCGGCCAGGGCACCGCGAACAGCACCATCAGGCCTTGCGCGGCGAATTTGCGCTCGATCGCGGGCCTCGACGCCGCCCACAATTTGCGCGCCTCGCCATAGCTCGCGGCCAGGAACGGGACCACGTCGACGCCGAACATCGGGTCTTCGGTGTCGTGCAGCGAGATCAGGATCTCGCCCGCCTGCGCCTGGCCGATTCGCACCGCGCTCTTGATGGCGGTCGCCGGGAACAACGACGCGTTGGGATAGACCTTGATCGCGAGCTTGCCGCCGGTCACCTCGCCCACGTCCTTGGCGAAGGCGGCGAGGTTCTCGCTGTGAAAACTGTCGGCTGGGTAGGCGGACGGCAGACGCCATTGGACCTGCGCGCACGCAGGCCACGCGGCGAGCACGAGGGCGAGCGCCGCTGCGAGCGCCGAGAATAGTACCTTTGGCATGGCCCACGGGCCCCGAGAGCGGAGTTCGCAAACTGCCCCTAGCGGCATGATATCGGAGATTGCAGCGACATTGGGACGTCAAAACCCGCAAAAAGCCCGAGCCAACCGCGGCGGCGGCGCAGTGCCAAGCTCCATGGGCAATGAGATGCTTCGCCTCGGGCGCCGGCGCCCCTATAAAGCGGCCAGTACACGCGCAGGCCCACGGCGATGCAAACCGACGGCAGCTGGGATTTCTGGATCGATCGCGGCGGCACCTTCACCGACGTGATCGGGCGCCGGCCTGACGGCGCGCTCGTCGCCCACAAGCTTCTTTCCGACAACCCCGAGGCCTATGGCGACGCCGCGGTGCAGGGCATCCGCAATCTCATCGGCATCAAGCCGGGCGAGCCGATCCCCCAGGGGATCATCGGCTCGGTGAAGATGGGCACCACGGTCGCGACCAATGCGCTGCTCGAGCGCAAGGGCGAGCGCACGCTTCTGCTCATCACCAGGGGTTTTCGCGATGCGCTCAAGATCGGCTATCAGGCGCGGCCGAAAATTTTCGCCCGCCACATCATCAAGCCGCAGATGCTCTACGAGCGCGTGGTCGAGGTGGACGAGCGCGTGCGCGCCGACGGTACGGTGGAGAAGGAGCCGGACCTTGCCGCCGTGCGCGCCGAGCTCTCGGCTGCGCTCGCGGCCGGCATCAAGGCGGTCGCAATCGTGTTCATGCACGCCTACCGCTATTGCGAGCACGAGCAGCGCGTGGCCGCGCTCGCGCGCGAGATCGGCTTTCCGCAGGTCTCGGTCAGCCACGAGGTCTCGCCGCTGATCAAGCTCGTGGGCCGCGGCGACACCACGGTGGTCGACGCCTACCTCTCGCCCATCCTGCAGCGATATGTGTCGCAGGTGGCGCGCGACATGGGCACGTCTGTTGCCGCTAATCGCGAGGCGTCGGCTGCGGGCGCCGCGCTGACAGGCAAGGCGCAGCGGCAGACGCCCACCCGCACGGCCCCGGCCGCTCCTCGCCTGATGTTCATGATGTCGTCCGGCGGACTCACCGCGGCGGAGCTGTTCCAAGGCAAGGACGCGATCTTGTCGGGACCGGCAGCCGGCGTGGTCGGCATGGCGGAGACCGGACGCGAGGCGGGCTTCTCGCACCTGATCGGCTTCGACATGGGCGGCACCTCGACCGACGTCTCCCACTTCGACGGCGAGTACGAGCGCGCCTTCGAGACCGAGGTCGCCGGCGTGCGCATGCGCGCGCCGATGATGCTGATCCACACCGTCGCGGCCGGCGGCGGCTCGATCCTGCACTTCGATGGCGCGCGCTTTCGCGTCGGCCCGGATTCGGCCGGCGCCAATCCGGGTCCCAAATGTTACCGCCGCGGCGGCCCGCTCGCAGTCACCGACGCCAATGTCATGGTGGGCAAGCTCGATCCGGACTTTTTCCCGAAGATCTTCGGCGCAGGGCAGAACGAGCCGCTCGATGCTGTCGCGGTGCGACACGCCTTCGAAGAGATGGCCACGACGATCGG
>JAFAHL010000428.1 GCA_019237215.1 Hyphomicrobiales bacterium
GCGATTTTCCCAATGCCAAGGTGTTGGTGGCGCAGCTCAAGCCTGGCGACGCCTTCAAAATCCGCTCGGGCGGTGGCGGCGGCTACGGCAACCCGCTCGAGCGGCCGATCGAACAGGTTCGCGACGACGTCCGCCAAGGCTACGTGAGCGCGAAGTTCGCGGCGGAGCTCTACGGCGTCGTCATCGATCCGCAAACCTTCGAGGTCGACGCGGCGGCGACGGAGAAGTTGCGCGCGGCGCGGCGGTCGGGCGAGGGCGGCGGCGCGGACGCGAAGTCAGCCTAAGGCGTAGGGTGGGCAAAGGCGAACTCTGCTTCTCCGCGAGAGTGCAGCGTGCCGCCTTTGCCCACCCTACCGCTCGCTTAGCGTTTCAGCTTGGCGGTGAACGACATCGCGCCGGCACCGCAACAGGGGCAGCTCATGGCGACGAGAATGTTCTGCTTCTGCTCTTCGTCGAGGTCGCCGCGATCGAGCAACTGTCGGGTCTGCTGTTCGAACAGCGCGTGCAGCGAGAGTGCGCTATACGAAATCTGATTCTCCGGCACGGGTTCCGAAGCGGCGTCGGCTTGCCCTGCCGCTGGAGCGCGCCGGACCTTTCGGGTCTTGCGCTTCGCCATTCATGTCTCCGCCTTCCGCGGCGCGCGCTTTTTCTGCCCACGCATACGGGCGCATGATACGATACCAACGTATCGCGTTACAGCCTCAAGTGGTTTTTCGTCTGCTTTCGATCGGAAGGCGCTTGCGGTTGGTGTCTAGACGCATGCTCCGCGGCGACGTGCTTGCCACGTCGTGGGAGACGCGCGTCCTACATGGGACCAGGCAATGACGTCGTCCAGCCGCGCGCGGCCGCGCGCAATCGATTTCCACGCCCATATCATCGTGCCCGAGGTCTACGCGCTGGCGGCGCAGCACAATATTTTTTCCGAGCTGCCCACCGATCCCGGCGTCACCGACGACATGCGAAAGAGCATCAAGGCCCGCGCCGCCACGGTGCTCGCCCGCATGAGCGATCTCAGCGACCGCATCATCAATATGGATGCGATGGGCGTCGACGTGCAGGTCTTGAGCGCGAGCCTCGTCCATCAGGGTCTGGAGTGGGCCGACGCGCAAACGAGCCTGCGCCTCGCGCGCAACACCAATGATTGGATCGCCAAGGCCGTCGCCGCGCATCCGGCGAGGTTGGTCGGGCTCGGCACGCTGCCGCTGCACCTGCCCGCGCTCGCGGTCGCCGAGCTCGAGCGGTGCGTGCGTGAATTGCGGCTCAACGGCGCGGCGATCTCGACCACGGCGGCAGCGATGGAGCTCGGCGATCCGCAGCTGCGGCCGTTCTGGGGCAAGGCGGAAGAGCTCGGCGCAGTGATCTATATCCATCCCGGCGGCAATCGGGATCGCCGCTTCAAGCGCTTTCACCTCTGGAATAGCGTCGGCCAGGCGTTCGAGGAGGCGATGGCGATTTCGTCGCTGATGTACGACGGCGTGCTGGAAACGTTCCCGCGGCTGAAGATCTGCGTCTCGCACGGCGGCGGCTACATGCCGTATTATATGGGCCGCATCGACCGCAACTATGCCGAAAAGGCCAACACCCGCGTCAATATGCGCAAGCCGCCGATCGAATATCTGCGCATGCTTTATTTCGACTCCTGCGTCTACGAGCGTGCGGTGCTCCAGCACCTGGTGGACAAGGTAGGCGCGGAGCGGGTGCTGCTCGGCTCGGACTATCCCGTGGGCGAAGCAAAGCCGGTCGAATTCGTCACCGGCACCGATACCTTGTCGTCGGCGCAGCAAGAGGCAATCGTGGGGACGAACGCGGCGGCGCTGCTCGGGCTGGCAAACTCGTAGTGCAAGATGATGGACGAACGCCTGCTCAATCCGATTTCCACCCGCGAGCTCGAACGGCGCTGGGCCGCGGTCCGCAAAACCATGGCGGAGTGCAAAATCGATGCGCTGGTGATGCAGAACAGCAATGACTGGCTCGGCGGTTATGTCCGCTGGTTCACTGACACGCCGCTGAGCAACGGCTATCCCCGCAGCGTCGTCTTCCCCGCCTCGGACCTGATGACCGTGGTCGACATGGGCGCGCGTGGCGGGCGTCGCAAGATCAACGGCGGCGATGAGATCAACCGCGGGGTCGGGGAGATGATCTTCACGCCCGCCTTTACCAGCGTCGCTTACACCGACGAATACCAGGCCGAGCTCGTCGCGGACGAACTCAAGCGGCGCGGCTATCGCACCATCGGATGGGTCGCCAGCGGCGTCATGCCGCACAAATTCGTCGCGCGCATGGAACGCGAGCTCGCCGGCAAAGCCAAGTTCGTGGATGCGACCGAATTCGTCGACCGCCTCAAGGCGATCAAAAGCGAGGAGGAGAAGGACCTCATTCGCGAGGCCGCCCGGATGCAGGACGAGGTTTTCACGCGGGTGCTCAAGAAGATTGAGCCCGGCATGACCGACAACGACGTGACCGCGCTCGCGCAATACGAGGGGCGGCTCCTCGGCAGCGAGCAGGGACTCTTCCTCGGCTCCTCGGCCCCGCTCGGGCAGGCGTCGCGTTTCATCGACCGCCATCTGCAGGCGCGTAGCCTCAAGCGAGGGGAGCACTTCACGCTCTTGATCGAGAACAATGGGCCCGGCGGCTTCTACACCGAGATGGCGCGCACCATCGTGCTGGGCAAGGCATCGAATGAACTGATCGACGGCTTCGAATCGATGAAGGAGGCGCAGGCCCACACCTTGCGCCTGCTCAAGCCGGGCGCGTCCTGCGCCGAGATCGCCGAGAGGCACGACGAGTACATGCGCGGCCGCGCGCTGCCGCCGGAGCTGCGGCTCTATTGCCACGGCCAGGGCTACGACCTCGTGGAACGGCCGTTGGTGCGCTGCGATGAGACCATGACGATCGAGGAGCACATGAACCTCGCGGTCCATCCCGGCTACGAGACGTCCTCGATTTTCGCCGTGATCTGCGACAATTATCTCATCGAGTCCGACGGCCCGGGCGCGTGCCTGCACAAGACCCCCAAGCAGGTCTTCGAAGTTTGACGCGTCCATGAAGATCGACGTACTGAGCATCGGCGCGTTTCCCGAGGCGACGAACGCCGAACTCGCGAACCGCTTCGCCATCACCCATCACTTCCACCGGCCGGCGCCGGATGCGCTCGGCGCCGAACTCAAGCGCCGCATCCGCGCGATCGCGACCGAGGCCAATCGCGGTGCTGACCGCGCGCTGATCGCGGCGCTTCCGAAGCTCGAAGTGATCGCCATCTTTGGGGTCGGAACCGATTCGGTCGATCTCGCCGCCGCGCGCGAGCGCAATGTCATGGTGACTAACACCCCAGGTATTCTGACGGACGAAGTGGCCGATCTCGCCATCGGCCTGATGCTCGCGTCCGCGCGCCAAATCCTGTTCGCCGATCGCTACGTGCGCGCGGGCGTGGGCGAGCAAGGGTCCGATCCCGCTCGGGCGCAGCGTCGGCGGCAAGACCATGGGGGTGCTCGGGCTCGGCGGCATCGGCCGCGCCATCGCCGATCGCGGCGCCGCGCTGCGCATGCGCGTGGTCTATAGCGGGCCCCGCCGCAAGGCCGATGTGCCCTACGACTACGTCGTCGATCCCATCGAGCTGGCGCGGCGCAGCGACTATCTTGTGGTCGCGTGTAAGGGCGGGCCGGAAACCCGCCACCTCGTCTCGGCCGCCGTGATCGACGCGCTCGGCCCGAACGGCACGCTCATCAATGTCGCGCGCGGCAGCGTGGTCGACGAGCCGGCCCTCATCAAGGCGCTGGCCGAGGGCCGCCTCGGCCATGCCGCTCTCGACGTGTTCGAGAGCGAGCCAAATCCGTCGCCGGAGCTGCTGAAGCTGTCCAATGTGATCGTGCAGCCGCACCATGGCAGCGCCACGGTCGAGACCCGCACCGCCATCGGGCGGCTCATGATCGACAATCTCAGCGTACACTTCGCCGGGCAGCCGCTGCTCACGCCGGTTCGCTAGCCGCCGCGCGGATCGGCGCATAGAAGCCCATTATTCGAAAATAGCGAAAACACCGTTCGGCATCCCCTCCGTTATCGGGGGAGTTGCCAATCCTATTTCCCCGCTGCCCGGTCGAGGCCTTCTGCCGTCGACCGTCCGTTCGATGTGGCGAACAGGAGCAGATCATGGACAAGCAAGCTTGGTCACGACAGGCGATTGTCGTCGCCGCTGCGGTCGTGCTTGCGGCTGCCATGCCGCTTACGATGAAAGCGCACAGCTATCCCTTCGGCGCCGGTTATCAGGTCACGATGGGCGCTGGCGGAGGCTCGGCGGTCGACAAGGCGGATCCGACCGATGATGGCGCCATCATCATCGAGTGCGTGGGTTTCGACGGCCGCATGATGCCCTACGCAAACGAGGCTGATACCGCTTCGACGCTGCACGCGGTGAGCATGCCGCAGCATCGGCTCGGTCCTTCGAAGTGCTGGTCCGGGGAACACAAGCGCAGTGCCGCAGGTGGTGGTGGTGTCGGTAACTTAATGACAGTTTTCTGAGCACGCGACGCAGATCAGGATTCGCTTACTCAGATTCGATCCGGCCGAGCAGTGGGGCCCGCCGGGGCGATCACATTCGCGCCTGTCGGAAATGTGAGCAAACGTGATCGCTGGCAACTTGATTAAGGCGAAATGCCGGGACGACTCTGCGCGCCCGGCGGCATGATCAGGTGATCGCATGGACCGCATGACCAGCATGGCCACCTTCGTAAAGGTGGTGGAGAGCGGCGGCTTTTCCGCGGCGGCGCGGACGCTGAGCATGTCTCCCAGCATGGTGACCGCGCACGTTCAATCGCTCGAGGAGCGGCTCGGGGTTCGCCTTCTTAACCGCAGCACGCGCCGCGTCAGCCTGACCGAGGTGGGTCATGCCTATTACGAGCGTTGCTTGCAGATCCTCGCGGAAGCGGATGATGCCGATCAGATCGCCCAGGCGCTGCAATCGACGCCGCGAGGCACGCTGCGCCTGAACACCTCGATCGCGATCCCACCCTTGCTCGCGCCGGTGATCGCCGAGTTCGTGGCGCTATGTCCCGAGGTCTCCGTCAATTTGACGATGACCGATCGAATGATCGATCTGGTGGAGGAGGGATTCGATCTCGCCGTGCGCAACATGTCGGTGCCGGACTCGAGCCTGGTCGTGCGGCGCGTTGCCACCTACCGTTTCGTCGTGTGCGGCGCGCCGGGCTATCTCGCCGCGCGGGGAATTCCGAGGCAGCCGGCCGATCTGTCGCGCCACAATTGCCTGGTCTACTCCCATTCGGCGTGGGGCAACGAATGGCGGTTCGCGGGGCCCGATGGCGAGCAATCGGTCGCGGTCGAGGGAAATTTGCAAGCCAACAGCGACAACGCGCTGCGGTTGGCGGCGGTGCACGGCCAGGGACTCGCGCTGGCCCCGAGCTTCCTGCTCATCGACGAGATCAAATCGGGTCGTCTCGTTCCGATCTTGACCGAGTTCTTGCAGACCGAGCACGCCATCAACGCGATCTACCCGCATCGCCACCATCTCTCGGCGAAGGTCCGCAGCTTCATCGACCTTTTGGTCAAGCACTTTCACGAGGACCACGGCTGGGCCGATGCGTGCAGGTCCCGCCTGGCCGCGAACCCCGCCGTGAACGCTGCTGTCGTCGCAGATGCCCCGCCCGTCGGCGCGCTCGAGGTCGCCGCCGATGACGTCGCCCGGCGGCACTATTAGCGAGCGGACGGCCGGGGTCGCTGGTTTCTAGGCTTTGCCGCGCCGTTGCGATTTCGCTAGCTTGCCGGACCGTCGAAGGCGGCGGGCACGAGCTGCAGGGCATGGCGCAGGCGCAAATCGTCATCGCGGGCGTGAGCCATTGCTACCGCCCGCCGAGCGGGCGGCCGGTGCTCGCGCTCGAGGACGTAACGCTCGACGTACGGGGACGTGAATTCGTCGCGCTGCTCGGACCCTCGGGCTGCGGCAAGTCGACGCTGCTCTATCTCATCGGCGGCTTTCTTCCCACGGAAACCGGCAAAATACTCATCGAGGGCAAGCCGATTGGCGCGCCGGGCCCCGACCGCGGCATCGTCTTTCAGCATTTCGCGCTGTTTCCGTGGAAGACCGTACGCGCCAATGTCCTCTACGGCTTGGAGCGCATGGGGCTCCCGCGCGAGCAACGCCAGCAGCGGGCGCAATCCTTCATCGATCTGGTCGGATTGAGCGGCTTCGAGGACAGCTATCCTTCGCAGCTTTCGGGCGGCATGCGCCAGCGCACCGCGCTCGCTCGCACGCTCGCCTTCGATCCAAAAATCCTGCTGATGGACGAGCCGTTCGGCGCGCTCGATGCCCAGACCCGCAGCCTCATGCAGTCCGAGCTGCTCAGCATCTGGCAGCGCACGCCCAAGACGGTGATATTCGTGACCCACGACGTGCAGGAGGCGGTCTATCTCGCCGACCGGGTGGCGGTGATGTCCGCGCGACCCGGCCGCATCAAGGCGATCGTCGATACCAAGTTCGACAAGAGCGATCCCGCGATCTTCAGGAACAAGGGCTTCATCGACAAGGTCGACGAGATCTGGAATCTGGTGCGCATCGAAGCGATAAAAGCGCAGACGGGGCGGGCGTCATGACCGAACCGGCAATTGTCGCGACATCCGGTGGATCGCAGCGTCGCATGCAGGCGGCGCTGCTGCGATACCTCCCGCTGCTCCTGCTCGCGCTCGCGTGGGAAGTCGGCGCCCGCACCGGGCTTGTCTCCACGCTCGCTTTGCCGCCGCTGAGCACGGTGGCGGCGGCCTGGGTCGATCTGCTCAAGGACGGCGAACTCGTCACCAACGGCGCGGCGTCGCTGTGGCGGTCCGGCGCAGGACTCACGCTGGCAATCGTGGTCGGCGCTGCGCTCGGCATCTTCATGGCCTGGTGGCGGCCGGTGAACGTGCTGCTCAGTCCGTTGGTGGAAATGTTCTACCCGATGCCGAAATCGGCGCTGATCCCGGTCACGGTGCTGTGGCTCGGTTTCGGCAACGGCTCGAAGATTTTGCTGATCTTTCTCGGCTGCATGCTGCCGGTCACCATCGGCGCATTCAACGGCGCGCGTTCGAGCGAGCAGGCGTTGGTGTGGTCCGCCCGCAGCATGGGGGCGAACCGGCTGCGCATGTTGTGGGACGTGGTGGTGCCGAGCGCGATGCCCGAGCTGCTCAACGGCATCCGCACCGCGCTCGCGCTCTCCTTCATCCTCTTGGTCAGCTCCGAGCTGATCGCGGCGCGCGAGGGGCTGGGCTATCTCATCGGCTTCCTCGGCGCGAACGGCACCTATGATGCGATGTTTGCCGTCGTCCTCACGGTCGCGCTGCTCGGGTTCATCGCCGACCGGATCTATCTCGTTGTCATGCAAAGGGTGCTGCGGTGGCGGGAATAGACATGCCGGGCGGGCCGTTGGCCGAACTGGCGCGCGAGCCATCAGCTTATCGCTGGCTGCGGACGGCGGGCTGGGGCTTTGCGCGCGTATTTTCCTTGGTTGCGCTCGCGGTCGCCTGGGAGCTGGCGGCGCGCTCGGGCGCGTTCACACCCTATATGCTGCCGGCGCTGAGCGCGGTGTTGGCGCGGATCTGGAGCGATCTCGTCGCGGGCGACCTCGTGCTCAATACCGGCGTGACGCTTTACCGCGCCTTGGTCGGTTTTTTGATCGGGGCCGCCGCCGGCATCGCACTGGGCATGGGGATCTCCCGCAATCGGTTCACCCACTGGTTCTTCGATCCGATCATTTCGGTCGGCTTTCCGATGCCGAAGATCGCCTTTCTGCCGGTGGTCATGCTGTGGCTCGGCGTCTATGACATGTCCAAGATCACGATGATCGCGGTGGAGGCGGTGTTCCCCGTGGTCACCGCCACGATCGTCGGCATCCGCGGCGTCGAGCGCGAGCTGTTGTGGTCGGCGCGCAACATGGGTGCAACGGAGCGCGAGCTGTTGTGGCAGATCGCCCTGCCGGCGGCGCTACCTCAGATCATCACCGGACTGCAAGTGGCCCTTCCCATCGCGCTCATCGTCGCAATCGTGACCGAGATGTTCATGGGCGGCTATGGCCTCGGCGGCGCGATGAACACCGCCTCGCGCTTTGCCGACTCGCGCGGCGTGTTCGCGGGCATCGTGGAGATCGCGGTGATTGGCTACGCCCTGGTCAAGGGCGTGATGCTGGTGCGGCGGCGGCTCTTGCTGTGGCATCAGGAGGCGCAGGCGCCGAGCACGGTGTGAAGGAAAAACGTGGCATCAGTCGCGTGCGAGCGATCGTTCAATTTTGTTCAGCCGTGCGGCCGCGCAGCTTCAACTCGGCGACGACGCTTTCGAGCGTCCGACGCACGCGCTCCGCCGCCGACGCATCGATCGCAGCGGTATCGATGAAGAGGTCGAGCCCGGTATCGTGCTCGTTGATGACTTGCGCAGCTTCGCCCGCCGCGG
>JAFAHL010000656.1 GCA_019237215.1 Hyphomicrobiales bacterium
GAGCCGGTTTGGTAATTGTAGGGATTGAACGCCGGATTGTTCTTGGAGAGGGTTCGTATGCCCCATCCGCTCCACATATCCGGCGCCATGAGGCGTTCGACCACCTTCCTGGCGCGCTCGGGCGGCGCAATGCCGGACCAGAGGCAGTGACCGGCGTTGGATGCGACGGTCAACACTTTCTTCTTTTCGCCATCGAGCGCATAGGCGTAGAAGCCCAACTCTTCGTCCCAAAAGGCTTCGTTGAACCGATCAAAGAGCGCGCTCGCCTTCTCCCGCAACGCCTGCGCGCGCTCGGGTTTGCCGAGCGCATCGAACGCCTCGGCCATTCGAACCCAGGCGTCGAAGACATACCCTTGCAGCTCGCAGGGTCAAGTCCCATTCTTGCTGGAAAAACGGGTTGGGGATGCGGTGACGGTTGCGCCCGCGGCCGGCGCAATGCGGGCGGTGAAATCGGCGTCGAGTTCCTTGCGGATGGCCTTCAGCTGGCGCCGTTCGAAGTCGGTGACCGTAATCCTGTTCCATCGCTGGGCGGCGCGAATGAGCGCGCCGTACATGAGCTTGAGGAGGGGGCGCTCTCCGAAGGCGTGCGGAATGACCTTGGTGCGGCGGCGGTCTTCGAGGAACAGCCGCTCGAGCAGATTGGTGGAGCGGATGGCGCGGCGATGGCCGACCGGGAAGCGTAGATGGACAATGCAGGCCTCGAAATCGTCTTGCAGGCAGGCGACCGCCGACGGCAGATCTCGGCCATAGGTCGCCACCAGGTCGTCGCGCAAGACACGCGCCAGGGCCGGCGAGGGCGCCTGATAGCAAGCCTCGGCGCGCGCCTTGAACTCGGGCCAGAGGTCGTCGGGAACCTTGCACTTCAGGTTCCTCATCTTGTGCACCAGGCAGCGTTGACGGAGCGACCGCGGGAAGCACTCCTCAATCGCTCGAACGATGCCGGGCGCGCCGTCGCTGGTCACTAGCAGTGGGTCTCCCAGGCCGCGCCGGCGCAGATCCTGCAGGAACTCCTTGCAGCTCGCCGTGTCCTCCTTCGTGCCGGGCGCCAAGCCCAACAGCACCTTCTTGCCGTCGGAAACAATGCCCCAGGCCGAAAGCACCGCCTCGCGCGGCCGCCCCGGATGCAGGCGCTCGGCGATGCCATCGACGAACAGGTAGAGGACCTCGAACTCGGACAGATCGCGGCTCACAAACGCCTGGTACTCCGCCCACAGACGCTCGGTGACCTCGCTGACCGCGGTGCGGCTCAGCAAAGATTGGCCCGCTTGGTCGGAAAACATCGCTTCGATGTCGCGCGTCGACAAGCCTCGCGCGTACATCTCCACCGCCAGCGCCTCCAAAGCTTCGGTCCGCCCGCCGATAGCCTTGCGGATGCGCGAATCGAACGGCTCAGCCCGATCGGCGATCTGCGGGGCGCTGTAGTCGATCGCCCCTTCTGCGCTTTTCACCCGGCCGGTCCGGTAGCCGTTGCGATAGCCGGAGCCGGGCGAGGCGCCCCGCGCGTAATAGTCGCGTCCCAGGGCGTCGCTCGCCTCGCCCTCCAAGGCCTCTTCGATGATCAACCGCGCCGCCTGGCGCACCAGCTCTGAACGACTGTCCGGAGCCTCGCTCCGCCCTTCCATCAACGCCTTCAGCTTCTCGCGCGTCCGCTCGGATGCGGGTATTCTGTCCATCGGGGTGCTCCTTCGTTTGAGGCCGGTCGTCAAACCGCACCTCTTTGATTCGCCTGATCGGCGAGGGTGCACCCCAACCCTTTTTCCAGCAACTTTAGGACTTCACCGGATGGCGAGCGCGCGTTGTGACGCCGACGGCGAAAATTCTTCCGGACGAAAAGAGCTCCCCAGTCGCTGTGCTCAAGCAAGACGGACACGTCGCGGCGGTCGACCGCGCTTTTTAGCGCGAGGCGCGCCGCCTCATCCGACGAATAGACTCCAAAAGGACATAGGCGGGACGGAACGGGAGGCGCGCGCCGGGACAATCGCGAGACAACCGCGCCTTTCTCCTCGGCTA